>JANXXV010000281.1 GCA_025350445.1 Bryobacteraceae bacterium
AGAATTTCATTGAAGCCGTCCAAGGGAAGGCCAAGGCCATCGCCCCCGCCCGCGCCGGACAGATTGCCGCAATTCCCGGCCACATGGCAACGTTGTCGTACAAGAACAACAAGAAGATTTACTGGGATCCGAAGACCGAGAAATACCACTTCTCGTAAATTTCAATGCGGGCCGGTTTCCAGCCGGCCCATTATCCCCATGGCCATAAAATACATTGTTTTTCTACTGTTCCTCGCGGCGTCACTTTTTTCCCAAAGTTTCATCAAGACGTTCGGCGGAAGCACCAGTGGAATGGATCGCGTGACCGCGGTGACGACGGATGCTGCGGGAAACATCTACGCTACAGGTACAACGAGATCTTTCGAATTCCCGGCCACAGCCAATGCGTTCCAATCGACGAACCGTGGAACGCAGCTCACATACAGCCTGGATGCCGGCCTCACCTGGCAGCCATTGGGTAACGTTATTTCATCACTGACGAGTTTTCCGGACTTCATTCCCATTGCGGTAGATCCGAAGAATGCCGAAGTGATTTACATCGGCGGCGCGGACAGGGTTTATCGCAGCAACGACCATGGGCTTCATCGAATAGCGGGTGATCCGCTGCCGGGACCAGGCACATCGATGACGATTGGAATTGGCGTCACAGCGATTGCGGTGGATCCTTTTCAATCCACCACGGTTTACGCCGGGCGCAATTACTCTGGCATTTACAAGAGCGTCGATGGCGGAAAAGTTTGGATGTCGGCTGGAGTTGGGCTTCCGGCGAATTCGGCGATTAATTCTATCCGGCCCGATCCGTTCCACGCGGGCGTGCTGTTTGCCTGGGTTGGCGGCCGGGCATTCCGTTCGGGGAATGGCGGTGTGAGTTGGACCACCGGGGGCGTGCCCCTTCCGGCTGTTGATCGGATTGTCGGTAACGGAGTAGACGTGATCTTCGATCCCGTGCAGCCTGGTGTGATTTATGCGCCAACGCCCTCGGGATTTTTTAAGACTACGGACAACGGCCAGACTTGGAGTGCGCTCACAACGCCATTCAAGGGGCTCTTTTCTGTGGCCGTCGATCCGAAGATCGCCAACACTCTTTATGCGGCGGTGAACGTTGGTTCCATCAATGCAGGCAATGGCATCTGGAAGAGCACCGATGGTGGTAGGAATTGGAATCAGATTCACCCCGGCCTAATCTCGGGACCAATATCCGTCGATCCAGCCGACTCGAATATCCTGATTGCGGGGAACCTGAGGAGCACGGATGGGGGAGGAACTTTTCAGAAGATGTCGGTCTCGCGGCAAATCACGGCGGTGTTTGCTCCATCGGGCAAAGGCGCGGTTTACGGCAGCGGTACGGAGACATCGGACGCGTTTTTGATGAAGCTCAGCCCGACCGGGGACAAGGTGTTGTACTCCACTTACTTCGGAGGTCAGGGAATTGACACCGCGAGCGCCATAGCTGTGGACCATGCGGGAAATATATTCGTTGCGGGGAACACCTTCTCCAGCGATCTGCCTGTAACTCCAGACGCCGTACAACGCACCATGAACGGGACGTCGGATGCTTTTGTAGCAAAGTTCGCCGTGGACGGTTCCCTGCTTTATGCCACTTATCTGGGCGGCAATGGGGACGATGCTGCGAAAGCGATTGCCTTGGATTCGGCGGGGAACGCCCTGGTGGCGGGGCTCTCTAGGACGGAGGATGGACAGGTGCTCTCGGGTTTCGTTACCAAGATCGATACGGTTGGAGGGCAGGTGCTCTACTCTTTCTCTATGGACGGAACCGATTTCAGCGGTGTTCCTGCGGTCGCGGTGGATTCCGCAGACAATGCTTTGATAACAGGGACGACCCTCTCTCCCAGTTTCCCGGTGACGGACGACGTTACGCACGGACCTGTTCCCAGCCAACTCGGCTCTAAGGCCTTTGTGGTGAAGTTGGACCCACTAGGCAAGACTGTCTATTTGACTTACTTTGGGGGAAGCGTCGTCGCGGATCCCCGCCAGCGCAATCGCGAGACTGGTGTGGCCATTGCTACCGATGTGCAGGGCAACGCCTATGTCACCGGGAATACCGCTGCTTCCGATTTTCCGGTCACTACCGGCGCGTTTCAACAGAAGACGAAGGCGATTTGTCCGTATCCGGCGTTTTCAAATGGCACCGGATTCATTGGAACAATCTACACTTACTTGGGGGATGATGTCTTTGTTACTAAGTTGAGTCCGGACGGAAAGCAGTTGTTGTTTTCCACCTTGCTCGGAGGGCAGTGCTACGACCGTCCTACCGGCATCGCGGTTGATTCTTCGGGCAGCGTGTACGTGACCGGCGAGACGAATTCTACCGACTTTCCTACAGTTGCTTCGCTCGATGTGGCCGGACCCGCCGGTGTTTATCAGTCGTTCATTTCGCGCCTGAGCGCCGACACCGGGAGCCTGCTGTTTTCTACGTACTTGAGTGCGGGGAGCTCGCCTTCAATTGCTCTGAAGTCTTCCGGCGCGGTGATAGTTGGGGGCGCCACCGGACCAGGGTCGCAGACGTCCGCGAGTTCTTCGTTTCTGAATCCATTCCCGGATATTTCAACGCGCGATCTGGTTCGGTTGATCGACCCTTCGGCTTCGCCTGGGATCACATTGAGCGCCGTGCGGAACGCGTTTAGTTTGCGGGCGGGCCCCGTGACGCCGGGCGAGATTCTCTCTTTAGCAGTCACAGGACTCCAACCTACTGCGTCCGTGGATATCGGCCTGAATCAGTTGGCCCCGCTTTCGACGTCATTGGCTGAGACTGAGGTTCTGTTCGATGGCAAGCCGGGCAACTTGGTCTCTGTGATGCCGGGGCGCGTTGTTTGTATTGCTCCGATGGCGGGAGCTAGCCGGATTGAAGTTCGCTTCCGGGGAATGCTGTCGAATGCTTTTTTTACGGACGGGACGCGTTCGGATTTGGGATTGCTAACTGCGGATGGATCGGGGACCGGGCCGGCAAATGTCCGGAATGTAGATGGGTCTCTGAATTCGAATACGAATCCCGCTGCTGTGGGGTCGGTAGTTACTTTGTTTGTTACTGGATTGGGCGTGGACGTAGGATTGGGTTTGACGACATCCGTTGGACCCGCCTTGTCGGTGACGCCGTTACAAGGCTTTGTGCCAGGTATTTTTGCCGTTAGGGTGGTGGCTTCGGCTGGGTCTACCGGAATTGCCGAAGTGAATGTTAGAGACGGCGGTTCAGTTAGCCAGACGACTTACTTCTTCGTGTACTGAAGCGGCCTAAAAGGTACTCGGATGGATAACTCTGATATGTCCATACCGTTTGAAATCCTTGAAGTCAAAAGTAAGAATTGTACTCACCTGATGAACGGCCATGGCTGCAACGATGCGAGCATCGTGGACTTGGATCCCGGAGACTCGATGTTGAGCCACGAGTGTGCGCCAAGCTATGAAAAGTTCAGGGGTCTCTGGCAGCAGACGGAGAATCGTTTGAAAGCGGTCAAGGTAGCGACCGGCTTGCTCTGGAGAAAAACCGAGACCATTCCGATTCGCGGGCCGCGTCGACACGTTCCAGAACTCGACCAAGTTCTGCGGGAAGCAGAAAAGTTGCTCACCGCCGCGGTGGAGAGACTTTACAGCGTGCCTTGCAGCATTACGAAGTGCAGGATCGAAAGTCTGAATCGAGCCGACTAAGATATTGGTATCGACCGCGATCATCGATACCAATTCTCACGACGCATTGCACCCTCGCCCACACCCGGCGGAACCTGCACAGTATCGAAAAGTTCATCGATAGCCCTGTCTAAATCGACCCCTTCCGCGGGAAGACTTTGCAACGGCGATACAGATTCGGTGGCTGCCTGATTCGCGATGACGGTTTGCAGGTATGCATCGAGCGTGAGGCCACGCGCTTCCGCTTGCGCGAGCAGGCTTGCCTCTGTTTCTGGCGGCAGTTCCAACGTGATTGTCATTCGTTGCCTCTTCCCTTAGCGTACCAACGGAAGGTGTCACTTAGCCCTGATACTTTTTAAATTCCAACTTGGCAATGGACTGGCGATGCACTTCGTCCGGTCCATCCGCCAGCCGGAGAGTTCGGGAATTCGCCCACATTGCAGCAAGTTCAAAGTCCTGACAAACCCCTGCGCCACCGTGAGCCTGAATCGCTCGGTCAATCACCCGCAGCGCGAGATTTGGCGCCACCACCTTGATCATCGCGATTTCAGCGCGCGCGGCCTTATTCCCCACCGTATCCATCATGTGCGCCGCTTTCAGCGTCAGCAAACGGGCCTGTTCAATCTCGATGCGCGAATCTGCAATGTCCGCCAGGATCGTCCCCTGCTCCGCGATTGGCTTGCCGAACGCCACGCGCGATTTCACGCGCCGGCACATGGATCCCAGCGCTCGCTCCGCCTGCCCAATCAAGCGCATGCAGTGATGGATGCGTCCGGGTCCCAGGCGGCCTTGCGCAATTTCAAATCCGCGCCCCTCCCCCAACAAAATGTTCGACGCCGGCACTCGCACGTTCTCGAACAGAATCTCGCCGTGGCCGTGCGGCGCGTGATCGTAACCGAACACCGTCAACATCCGCTTGATCGTAATACCCGGTGTATCCAGCGGAACCAGGACCATCGACTGCTGCTTATGCCGCTCGGCCGTGGTGTCAGTCTTGCCCATGAAGATCGAAATCTTGCAGCGCGGATCGCCTGCACCGGAACTCCACCATTTATGGCCGTTGATCACGTAGTCGCCGCCATCGCGAACAATACTTGCCTGGATGTTCGTCGCATCGGAGGAGGCAACGCCGGGCTCGGTCATGCAAAAGCAGGAGCGAATTTCCCCATTCAGCAGCGGTAACAGCCAGCGCTGCTTCTGCTCGTCCGTTCCGTAGCGCACCAGAACTTCCATGTTCCCGGTGTCCGGCGCGGAGCAATTGAACGCTTCAGGCGCGATGCTGGAACGACCCATAATCTCGCAGAGATGCGCGTACTCCAGGTTGCTCAAGCCCGCGCCATATTCGGCATCCGGCAAGAACAGATTCCACAGTCCGGCGGCTCTCCCCTTTCGCTTTAACTCTTCCACAATGGCGGTAGGTTGCCATCGGTCGCCTTCGGCGACCTGCTGATAGAAGAGGGCCTCATTCGGATAAATATGTTCATCCATGAAGCCAAGCAGTTGCTGCCGCAGTTCCTTCACGCGCGGAGAATAATCGAAGCTCATCTACTTTCCAGTGAACGCCGCGGGGCGTTTCTCCATAAAATGCGCAACGCCTTCTTTGAAGTCGCCGGTGCCAAAGCTACCGAACATCTCCGCCGTAGCCAGATCCACTGCCTCATTCAAAGACTGCGCCTGGGACTTGTAGAGTTGGCTTTTCATGATGCCCAAAGAGCGCGGAGAAACTGCCGTAGCCATCTCCGCGGCATACGACTTCACGGCGTCGAGGAAACCCTCCTGTGGAAAAACACGATTGACCAGACCGAGCCGCTGCGCTTCCACCGCATCGATGGTACGCGATGAAAACAGCAGGTCGGCGGAATTCGCCAGGCCGATGATTCGCGGCAGCATCCATGCCATTCCATACTCGGCAACCAGCCCGCGCTTGGCAAAGATGGTATTGAATTTCGCACCCTCCGCCGCAAAGCGAATATCGCAATAGAGCGGAATCACCAGTCCCAGACCCACCGCCGGCCCGTTGATCGCCGCGATGATCGGCTTGGGGATCTCCAGCAGCCATGAGTGCTTTCGCTGGTGTTCCCCCAGGTTCCGCGCTTCCCCGCCCTTCTCCACTACCGCGGTCAGCAGACTCATATCCGCCCCGGCGCAGAAGCCGCGGCCGGCTCCGGTCACAACCACCACACGCACCTGATCGTCTGCCGCGGCCTCGCGCATGGCGTGGCCGAACTCCTCTTCCATGTGCATGGTCCACGCGTTCAGCTTATCGGGCCGGTTGAGGGTCAGCGTGGCGACGCGGCTCTCAACCTGGTAAAGAATTTCGTCGTAAGGCATCGCTGGTATCTTACAAGATTTCAGACGCAAGACTTCAGCCGCAAGATTTCAGCCGCAAAACTTCAGACGCGGAAATTGTCGGCGCGCCAGTTGACGATGGACTTCTTAATATCAGCTGGCGAGAGTTGATTCGAAAATGTCAGCGCCACCAGACGGGGAATTTCAGCGTCGGAGGCAAAGCGCAGCGAGATCAGTTGACGTTCGGTAAGTTCACCAATGCGGGAACGCAGGGGTTCCTGTAAAAGATTAGACAAGCGGAGCCTCTCTTCCAGCCGGATCACCCGGTCCTGCACTCTCAAAGAAGTCAATCTCCCTTGAAACGTCACGACGGCCAAGCCGAAGGCGATTACCATCATCCATCCCGATTCCAGCGAGGGATGCCGGACCAGATTGACAATGGAGCAAATCGCATTGATCAGGAATACCGGAGCGGCGAAAAAGTGGAACGGTGGATCCCACCTTGTGTGATGGGCTAGATCTTGGGTTGTTGGCATATGGGTTG
>JANXXV010000225.1 GCA_025350445.1 Bryobacteraceae bacterium
CCGCGCGCGTGAGCGAGCGGTAACGAAAAGCAACTGCTCCGCACCTCACCAATCTGGTGACAACTGCTTTTCCCGCATCGGCTTGATACGCAAGACGTTGACCGAATTGCCGCCAGTCAACTGCCGTTTTTAGGCTGACAGAGAGACGACTCGGCGGAATTTCAATGCGGTCCAAGTTGCCGGAGAATTTCGAGGTTATGGACTTTGCAATCGACGGATGCCGCCCATGTACCCTCACCTAATTCTCATGAGTCACGCGCAGCGTGAAGAAAACAGCGAGATCTCTTGCACCATGAACAACGCTGATCACCTGAATCGGCTTCGCCTCCCAGACGTAGGCCACGACATACGGGTAAAAGTTCCAAAAGCGATACCTCCGGTTCAGGAGTTCTTCGTGGTAATGCCCAATGCCAGGGGATCGGCCCAACAACTGAAGTCCTTCGTAAAATTCACACCGCAGACGCTCGGCGGTATCAGGGCTGTCCTCGGCGATGTCGAGAAATATCTCCTTCAGGTCGTTCTTGGCTTCCTGGATAAGAACGAAAAGCCGCTTTACCGGTTTAGAGCTTTCGCGCGGCGGCGTTCCTCGATCATTTCGCGAAGTTCATCGAAGACCTCATCTCCATCGATCAACTCGCCGCGCTCTGCTTGGCCGGCGCCCCTTTCCAGTCTTTCTTTGAGGTGGAATAAGGCTTCATCGCGTTCCTGCTCCCGGCGTTCAAGAAGCCGGAGCGCCTCTCGAACGACTTCACTCGTTGTTTGGTAACGACCGGATTCTACACGGCTCTGAAGGAACGTATCGAGTTCCGGCGTGATCGAGATGTTTACTGTGGTTCGGCGGGTAGCCATATCCAAGTATTACCGCTCTTGGCGCATTGTGTCAATATGTGCCAACTTGAGGATCTCTTAGGTGACTCCCCAATTTCGCCGTCTGCTTTGACGACGGAGAAGAAGTCGGCCCGGCCGCGCTTTCCAAAATCGGGAAGGAAACGGGGCTTCGCCCTGAAGACCTGTGACCGTGGGGCAGTTCGGCGGAATTTCAGTTCGGTTTGGCTTGCCGGAGAATTTCGATCACCTCGGCATCGTCCTTCCAGCCCCGCGCCAACTCCTGGACCGCCGTCATCCGCACATATTCGTTTTCATCGGAGCGGGCGCGTTCCTTCAGCATCGGCAGCGTCTCGGCATCGTCCTTCCAGCCCCGCGCCAACTCCTGGACCGCCGCCCTTCGCACAATCCAGTCAACATCACCCTCCGATGCTGATCTCAACCAGACACGTGTCTTTTCCGACCGCCAGACGAACGCAATCAGTGCGACTGCCTTCTCCCGTATGGGAGCCACCTCGGAAGACTCCTTCCACGGCTCATAGTAGTAAAGAGGATCATACCGGATCACTTTCTCCAAGAATTTCCGCCGTAGTGCCTCATCCGTCTGCTGAATCGCCCCGCGATTGCGGACCTCGCTCAAACACCCGGCAGCCAGCATCAAATTGGCCAACTTGTCATTGCGGCCATCTTGCGCTATCAGGAAGAGAATCAACTCCCCGGCCTGCTTCTCTCCCACCATCCCCGCAATCAAGCGTAGGACTTCATGCCAGGTTTCGTCCTTCCAATGCCGTCCGAACACATCATCTTTCAACATTTGCAGTGTCAAGGTCTGCTTCTTCTCAAACAACTCCACGAACCAAGCGGCGCAGAAGTATTCCAAGAAGGTTCGGTGCACAAATGAGAAGCGGTCCGCGCCGGCGAAGCAGAGAATGAAATTCCGTTCGGTCAACTGCTTCACCAACGAGGTTGCTTTGTCCAGAGGGTCCGGCACGTCGCGGTTCTTCAAGAATCCCCGAAAGAGATCGACTAGCGCAGAGCGATCAATCAGGTTCCCGGCCAGACCGCCTTCGCGTTGCTGCATATTGCCCGCGAGTTCCCGTAACAACTCTTCCTTGTCCTGCCGTGCGAAAGTATCAACCGGAAGGGAGCGGCTGGCATCCCACTCATGCAGCAAGACTCGGCTGGCCTGAGCGTATAGCTCGACGCGATCCCTCGGGAGATCCTGATTGCGATTGAGAATCGCCATCATGGTGAGTAACAGGGGATTGCCGGCCAGCTCGCGGACCGCCCGGGATTCCTGAAGCGCGCGTTGTAGTTGACGTTGCAGCCGGGCGCGCTCCGTTGCGTCGTCTTCGGCGGCAGCGTGCCATTTGGAGAGAAACTCCGAGAGCTGCCCATCGTCGAAATCTTCCAGCGTGGCATGGGTGAAGCCAGCGTTGCCAAGCCGATCGGCTTCATAGCCGATGATGCGCGAAGTGACCACCACTGGCGCTTGTGGATAGCGCGCGGCGAACGCCGTGATCTCCTCGATCACTGATCCGCGCGTCGGCCCGTCGAAGATTTCGTCGAGGCCGTCGACATAGAGCGCGGCTGCTCCCGCTATTAGGTGTTTCTCCACTTCCCTTGCGTCCAACCCGTACGCAGTGCATCCGGACTCGTAATACTTCAGAAATCCGTCGCGCTTCTGTGCGTACTCTTTGAGGTCGATCCAGATCGGCAATCGTCCGCCGTCCGCGCTTCCTGGTTCGTGGGTCACCCAACGCATCACCAGATACTTCAGCAGCGACGTCTTGCCGGAGCCTGGATCACCCAGGACGACCACCAAGCGGTCCCGTTTGAGAACGTCCAGGACGGGACTGACGGGACTGCTCTGATAGCTTTCGCGCAGTCGCGCGATTTCGGTTTCATCATGCTCACCGGTGACGTGCCCTTCCTGGCGGAGGCGTCGCAGAATCTCGCGCGGGAGGTCGCGCACCGGAGCGGACTCGCGGGCAGACTGCGGAACGAAGACGTTCCACAGATTGATGCGACGATCATAGGTGCTGGTGTGCATCGCCGAGAGTTGCAGAACGGCACATTTTGTGCGCAGGTAGCCCCGATAGCCAGTCAGGTTGAAACCGGGATCGGGGCCGGCCATGCGAGCGAGCGATTCCGTCGATTTCTGCTGTAGCTCCGTCTGCTGTTCCAATAGCGCAGTGACAAGCATTGCGCACAGAACCGGATCGCTTTTCACGTATTTGCGAATGTCTCGCGCGTAGCTCTTGGACACCAGCGTCCAATCAAAATCTTCGGGTAGCGGATCGAGCCCGAGTCCGCCCCACATACGCTGCACCGGCCCAAGATCCACCTCTTTCGTTTCTGGCTGCAACCAACCAGCGATGTCCGGGGTAGCGTGTTCTACGAGGCGCTTCAGTTGGTCGTGATAGCCGGGGATGGCGCTGGTGAGGGGCGTTTTGTCTTCAAGCTCCTGGAGAAACTCCTGGACAAAGAGCCCCACTGCGTGCTTCGCAGCCTTTTCGCGTTCGTCCGGTTGAAAACGCCCTAATAGGCCCTTGGCGCTTTTGTTGGCGGCGTCGGTCGCCAGGCCTTTGATCACCTTTTTCCAGTCCACTAGCGCGAGGACGGCTTTTGCGGCAGCGAAGATGATGACCGGTTCCATCAAACGATCATATGCTGTCGGACTTGCTGTCGAAAGGCAGGGGTGTCATAGTTTCGTAGCCGCTTGCCGGGGTCTTTTCGGCATGGAGAGTTACTCCTCATTGGCGGTATCCTGTTCAT
>JANXXV010000338.1 GCA_025350445.1 Bryobacteraceae bacterium
GTGCCGTCCCGGCTAATTCCTTAGAACATGCTACTGGGCAGACAAGGTGGGGCAGACACCTTGTCTGCGCGCTCGCCCCTCGGCGGGCGCTCTTGCTCCCGTCGTCAACTCTTTCGGGGGACTGGAAACTAGACCCATGGACACACAGCCGCCCGGTTCGCAGCCTCGGGAGTTGCCGCGGAAGCTGGGATTACTGGACTCAACCAACATTGTCGTAGGAACCATGATCGGCGCCCCAATCTTTCCCGTACCAAACACAATCGCACGAAATATCCATTCATAGGGCTCACGCTGGCGATGTGTTTACCCGCCGGAATCGTGCCTATGTCCGGTGCGCTCCTCTATACCGAGTTGGGCGCGATGATGCCGGACTCCGGGGGGGCAGTACATGTATCCGCGGGCGGCTTGGGGCTCCTTATGGGAATTCCTATGCGGTTGGTCGTATTTTCGTGTCGCCCAGTCCCGTGCCACGGCCGCGGTTGCGGCGGGCTTCGCTACTTACTCTTCCCAATTTGTGCCAGTGTCTGCCGCAGCCTCCCGAGCGTTGGCGGCCGCCCTGATTCTTTTGCTCACGCTGGTGAACTATCGCGGCGTTAGATTTGGCGCGTGGGTGCGGAGCGTCTTCACTACCCTGAAGTTGCTCGGCCTGCTGGTGCTGATCGGCAGCGCCTTCCCTGGGAGTGGACCAGTACTTTCGCAGCGATTCGTTCAAGAGCAAGACTTATCGGCGTCCCAATTTGGTTCAGCCATAGTCGCTTGCATTTCTTCCTACAACGTGTGGCTGGCACTCGGCATGATGGGCCGGGAAATCAAAGACCCGCGATGAAACTTGCCGCCGGCGATCATTCTCGGCGCCGCCCTGGTTACGCTGATCTACGTTCCCGCGAATATCGCCTCATTCAGAACGCTGACGGTCTCCGAAATAGCCGGTACCGAACGAGTGGCGGAGTCCGCTGCCACCCGCAGGATTGGAACTACCGGTTCAACACTGGTAGCCCTGACCATCCTCTTCAGCACACTCGGAGCAACCAAACAAATACCATCATGTCAGTTTGACTCATCTACTTTACTCAGGCTCGTGATGGCCTTCTTTGTTAAGCCCTTTGGGGATTTCCATCCAGCCTTCAAAACACCACGGATCTCTCTTCTTGGTTCCGGGATCTGGGATCCTGGCACTTATCGGGTCGCACTCACGGCTGGTCTCGTACGCCACATTTGCGTTAAGGGTCCTCTACGGAGTCATGGTTGCGGGGTTGATGGCTCTTCGGCGCAGGCAGCCCGATGCGGTGCGGGCCTTCCGCACGTTCGGCTGCCCGGTAACGCCCGTGTTGTTCATTATCGCCGCTGGGGGCGTGGCAATATTCTCCTTTCTCTCCGCGCCTTTCACCTCGGCCATCGGATTGGCGATCCTAATGGCGGGAGTCCCGGCGTACTATGCGTGACGGCACATGGCCACGCGCAAGCTCAAGTAATCCAGGGCATTCGGCTCCTCCTCACCAGTCGCGACGGCAGCCGGAGACTTGTACAAGTTACCCGTCCGCGCCGGCAACCGGCCAGTTAGCGGATCGTGAGAGCCTGCGCCATAATCGGGCGCGCCGATTGGGAGATTCTAAGCTGTGGCGCGCGGAGCAGGGCTTCCGATTCGGCCCGGTGCCGGGAGTTGGCGCGATCGAACAACTAACTCGCGGGCCGCGGCGGCCCATTCAGGAAAAAGAAAATGGAAACCGGCCGCCAGAAGCCGGTTTGGCACAACGCGGCGGCTCTTGAGGACGAGTTCCGATTCGGTCCGCATCAGGCAGGCACCCGTCTCAATCATCCATTGAGGGGCGGGCAAGCCGAAGCGGATGCCCCATGCGCGGCGCAGAATTCGCATGAAATCGGAATTGGGAAGCGGGTTTGGCGAGCAGAGATTGACCATTCCGGTAAGGTCTTCACGCGAGATGAGGACGTCTACTGCCCGCACGAAGTCCGTTTCGTGTATCCAAGAAACAAACTGCGTGCCGGTTCCCTGTCTACCGCCCAGGCCATAGCGGACCAGCTTTGAGAACACGTCGAAGACGCCACCTCGATCCGGACTAAAAGTCATGGCGCTGCGAATCGCGACCTTACGGGTGAGCGGCGTGGGAGTTGAGAAGAAAGCTTGTTCCCAGTCCTTGGCGACGCCGATGGAAAAGTTCCATGTGTCCGGGGCGCCTGATTCGCCCCCTCCCAATTCCCCGGTTGTCTCGTCCATCGCGCGGTCGTGGGCATGCCGATAGATGGTTGCGGTGCTTGCGTTCAGCCACAGACGGGGAGCATGGTTCAGCGAGGCGATCACGTCGTTCAACAAGAGGGTGCTTCGAATGCGCGATTCGCGGATTGCGCGCCGGTTCGCCGCTGTGTAGCGGCAATTCACGCTGCGGCCGGCAAGGTTAATACACACGTCGCTCCCCTCGAGATCGGCAATCCAGCCGCCGGGCGTGAGGCCATCCCAAAGAACGACGCGCCATGGAGCCGGCCGGGGACTGCGGCTGAAGACGGTAACCGCATGACCCTTTGCGTGAAAATGGCGGGTGAGGATCCGGCCCACCTGTCCGCTACCGCCGGGTATGACGATTTTCATTCGCCGGCCTCATTCGCCCTCTAGAATTAAGGGCAGGTATCTCCGCCACTCCGATGATTCGGCTATCCGCTTCAGAACAGCGTTCCTCTCTTGGAGCAGCGACTGCATGTAGCGGCGGAGGAAGGCCATCTCGGCGAGCCGTCCAAGGATTGGTAGCGGCGCTTCAAAGCAAAATACATCCTTCATTTCGGTTTGCGCCGGAGTCACGAGCCGGAAGTAGTGATCGTGCGTCATGAACCGAAATGCGCCGCGAATCATGGCGTCTTGAAAGTAGGCCGGACGGTCCATGGCGGTAATTTCGCTGGTGAGTTTCTGCCATACTCCGAAGTGCTTTGCGCGCCAGGTCACGCGCTGCCCTAAGCCGATCAGTCCGGAGGTGATTCCCGCCATCGCCACTGCCGCCTCGCCGGAATGGACATTTCCCGCGAGGTGTACTTCTACGCTGCGCGCGAGATCGAAGCATCTTGCGGCCGGCGCTGTCACCAGTATTCGTTCTTCGAGTGTCACCATCGGGGCAGGACCCCGCAAATCTGTTTCGCTTCGGTTCTTACTTTTTTCTGCGACATGGATTTGAACATGTTCAAGAGTAGTATGAACGTTAGGCGGCGTGCTGTCAATGCTTATTTTGAACGCGTTCATAAATGGGCGCGGGGCTTTGACAGTGAGGGCGCGGGCAGGGAATCTATGCGCTGCTGCCTGCGCGTCTGGAAAGCGGCCGGCGAAAATGCGGTTCCAGGTGACGATGGAGTGCGGCCAGCGAGCGCGCAGGGCGGGTTCGAGAGCAAGGTAGAGGAGCCATAGGAGCGAGGCGGGCAACATCAACTGGGCCGCCGCACTGAAGAAAACGCTCACCATGGTTTCATTTGGGACCGGGTGCACGCGTCCGATCCAGACGATCAGGTTTAGGGCGAATGGAGAGGAGGCATGCAGCTCACGCTCCATGCTTTACTGAGTTTACTCCGATATCCGGGCAGATGCGATAGAATCGGGCGCATTATGGTTCGACTTGGATTCTTGACGTGGATGGTGTGCGCGGGTGTGGCTGGGGCCGCGCAGATGCGCACGGATGTGGAGTTTTCGAAGAAGGGCGATGTTTCGCTGACGCTGGATGCGTCGATTCCCGATGGGGGCGGACCTTATCCGGCGGTGATCGTGGTGCATGGGGGCGGATTTACGAAAGGCGATAAGCAGACTTACGTGAAGCCGTTGTTCAAACCTTTGACCGATGCTAATTTCGCCTGGTTCACGATTAATTACAGGCTGGCGCCGGCTTATAAGATGCCGGCTCCGGCGGAGGATGTGATCAGCGCTATTGAGTATGTGAAGGCGCACGCGGCGGAGTACAAGGTGGATCCGAAACGGATTGCGCTGGTGGGGGAATCGGCGGGCGCTTATCTGGTGGATTATGTGGCGGTGACTGCGCCGAAGAGTGCGCGGGTGAATGCGGTTGTGTCGTTTTACGGTCCGCACGATCTGGTGTTGCAGGTGAATGAGAAGAAGCTCAGTGAAGGGTTGCAGGGGCTGACCGGCGTTACCGAGTGGAATGCGGACGGGCAGAAGAAAATGCGGGATCTATCGCCGTCGTTTCTGGTGCGGAAAAATCCGCCGCCGTTCTTGTTGATTCATGGGACCGAGGATGAGCAGGTGCCTTATCAGCAGTCGGTGCGGTTCCGCCGGGCGTTGATGGACAAGGGTGGAAAGGTGGAGTTGTTTACGGTGGACGGGGCGCGGCACGGGGTGGGGCCGTGGGAGAAAGATCCGGGGCAGCAGGCTTATAAGGCTAAGTTTATTGAGTGGCTGCGGGCGGCGCTGCGGTGATGGGGTTTGGTTCATCGGTCATTAAGATAACCGGATGGCGAAATTATTAGGGTGCGATGTGAATCGCCATGCCGGCGGCCGTTCCGGCGACCCTTCCCCTGCTGGCTCGCTTGCGGGTCGAGAACGTTAAGAATGCCCGGCGCTCGACACGCGGGCAACACCAGGAAGACGCTTTTTCGGGTTTAGTCCGGAGAACCGGCAGATTGGTCGGGGATCTATGCTGGAGTGTTGAAGTCATTGAGGCTCTTGAGAAGGCAATAAAATAGTTGGCAACTCACCACGAAAAAGGTAAGTCAATCTCAGGCGTGACAGGCTGGTCGAGTCAGGAAGCGGGTTTGTTCTTCGCCCACTTCTTTGCACCGGCGCGCTTCAGCTTGGCTTCCTGCTTGATTAGGTCCGCCTTCGAAATAGTCAACACCGTGCGGAGGGCATTGCTTAGCCGCTCCGGTGGTGTTTCCCCGTGAACGTTCGCTGCTGGTGCAGGCTTCATAATTGATATAGATCGCGGAACCACTTTACGAAAGTTGTCGCGCTCGGTGCATGTGGGTCTAGAATCTTTTTGGTAAGCGCCTCGCCCGCGCGCTGCGACGGTTCGTTTTGCCATGCTAGCCACGTGTACAGATTGGCCTTATCGCTGTGACAGTCGTGATACCGGGCACCTATTTGTTTTGCTGATTCGCTTGAACTCTTCGCATGATCCCAGATATGGGCAGACTCAGTAGGAACCATATAGCGCAAAAACACTTCCAAACCACCTTCGGCTATGTTGTCCGGCATTATCCATACGCCGATACGCTTACCATCTGCGTTCTCCAGTACGAGGCCTTCACGCGGTAAATCGTCAGGCATCTCTGGAAATTCAACTAGGCACTGAGATCGAATCTGCCGGTAGCGGCCCTTCGGCTTCTCATCGGCATCCAGCATTATCCCCAGGATCTTAGTGAATCGCTCTCTAAGCTTTAGGGTAATCAGTCCAGCCGCCAAAATCTCTGTGGCTCCACCTCCAGCACATATGTAGACTGGGTACTCATTCGCGTCCGCGGACCAAGCAACATGCGCCTTCATTATTCCGCAGACTGAGTGGAGATCTTCAACGCCTTCAACGATTAGTTGGCGGGGATTATCTTTAGGGCGCAATCCGCTATCTCACCTCTATATTTCTGTCGGAGGCGGTCATAATCTCGTGCCCATTGTACGCGGTGGCGTGTCTTGAATTACGCTCAACCCGTTGGAGGGTGGTTGTATCTGATAGGAGACGATTCGATGAGCAAACTGAGGCTAGTGCCGCTATGCAGTCAGAGCTGTGGGTAGTAGCGAACACCTGAACATCGAGGTCCTTAGCTGATTCCATTATCAGCCGCCACATATCCGGAAGCACCGAATAATGCAATCCTGTGTCTACCTCATCTATAAGCAGTACACCGCCTTTACATTGTGAAATAGCAATAGCCATCGCTAGTAGACGCCACATTCCATCGCCAAAACTGCCAATCGGGATTGGTTGGTCATACCTGCGGCTCTTGACGATAAACCCTCCCCGGATAGATGCTCCACCGTAAAAACTTTGGGTCGTCGCTTGCGCCGCTATTCGCTCAATATCAGGGTCTAAAAAACGGAGCGCCCGCAGGACCAATTCTTCATTTTTGGAAAGTGATATCTTATCCCACAACGAAATCAGATCGTCACCATCGAGCGAGTCGGACGTGATGAATTGCGAAGGATTGTCTTCTGGGCTACGACGGCGCAGTCGCTGCGTTGGAGCGTCCAGGGAATCCGGCACAATTCCTCACGAACGAGTCAAGGAGACTGTCGCAACAGGTGGCGACGGATTCCCTTTAATCGTAAGCACTAGCCGTGATGGGATAAGACTCTCTTGCAGTGGTACGGGGTCGCTCAGTTGTTGCTTTGCGCTATACTCCGCAATCGAAAAGGTCACCGCCCTTTCCGGCGATTGATTTTTGCCGAAATTAAGAATTTCGATCCAATATGAGTATCGTGTCCCGTGAATAAGTGAGACACGTCAAGCTCTGTTTGGGGGCGTCTTGAATTCGCACCGGGAACACGCTCCCCACGCCGCCACAAGACCTGCCAGAGCGACATCGGATCACCTCGGGTGGTCAGCAGATGAAGCGCCTCAAGCACTGAAGTCTTTCCACTGTTATTGGTTCCAACCACCAAGTTCACGGAGCCCAAGCGGTCCATGTCGAAGCGTTGGAAGCCTCGATATCCTTCAATGTGGATGGATGAAATCATCTCGCTCGGATGATATCATGCGCGTGACGAGGAGAGAGTCCCCGGAGGTTTCCGCTTGCCACGGTTTTGCCTGACCTTGTCATTGTGCTGCCACCTCCTTGCCTATGACTTCCTTCCAAGTAACGCGTTTTCCAACGATACCAATCACGGCGGCCCTAAAGCGCTCACCGTCAGTAAGTTTTCTATTGTTGAAACGGAAAGCCTGTTCATCCAAATACCGAAACAGGCGAAAGGGTTCAACCGAAACGTAGGTTCCGTTCAATCCGCGCTTCGGGAGGCTCCAGAAGTTCTCCATTCCATTGGTATGAACCTTTCCGCTCACGTATTCTGCCGCATGGTCCACCACCCGATGCTGAAAATCGTCGAGCCCTTCATACGATTTCAGCGCATCAGTGTAGATCGCCGATCCCGCTACTAATGCTAACGGACTTCAGTCTGGAGGGCTTTCTTCTTTCGACTGGCAACTACCGTGGTCCGTACTTTCCCGCCGCGCTCAAGAATTCCCGTCACCATGTTTTGTCTTTGCCGCCGATGAAGGTTTCATCGGCCTCAACGTGGCCGGACAGTTATTCGGGTGTCGCCATTCCGAGTGCACATCGAACACCACCCGGGCACGAAACGCCATCAGGCCAGCGGTGCGCTAGCAGATACTCACGGCAATTGTACTTTCTCGCGAAGTAAAGGACTGCTTCCTGAAGTGTGTTCGGTCCCATGACGAGGTCTTAGCCTGGAACCCATGAGTTGTCAACTGTATTATTGCTCTTGAGAGGCCTTGAATCGATCGCGGCTGACAAACGTACGGGGGCCGCAAGTTGCGGGATGCGAAACTGGAAACTTGGCCGCGGGTATTCGAGGTGCTGTTGATTGCAAAAGCTGACGGCGGGTTGAATTGGGCCGGATGCGCATTTCGAATAATTTTGATGAGACATTTAGCAGGATCTGACGGCGGCGGCGTTCGAGTAAATGTGGACGAAACCCGGTGCCTCGCGGAGACGTATCATTAAAGAGTGTCAAGGTAGGTCTCCCCATGAAGTGCTTGTTCCCGTTCCTGCTGCTTGTTCTTCCAATGTTGGCCGCCGACGGCGATGTGGTGTTCCGCAGCGATGTCTCTCTGGCGCGAGTGGACGTGCAGGTGCTGGATCGCGACAATCGCGCCATTACCGGACTGCACAAGGAAGACTTCGTGCTGCGGGAGGGCGGGCAAGTTCGCGGGATCCGCAACTTCGCCGCCGAAGAGATGCCGGTGGATCTGCTGTTCCTGCTGGATGTGAGCGGCAGCATGCGGCCGCATGTCGAGCGAATAGCGGCGGCTGCGCGCGATGCGCTGCGGTTGCTGGGAGAAGAAGATCGGGTGGCCATTATGGTGTTCGACCGGGTGACACGGGTGCGAATGCCGTTTCGAAGCGATTTGGCCGAGGTGGACCGGGAATTCAAGAAGCTGCTGAATCAGGAATCGTTCAACGGCGGCACCGAGATTACTCTCTCACTGCAAAGCGCGGCCGCTTATATCCGGAAGAATGGACGGCGCGACGCACGGCGCGCGATTGTGATTTTAACCGATGACCAGACGGGCGGGGCGCGCGACGAAGAGGCGGTGCTGCGGTCGCTGACGAATGCGCAGGCGGTATTGAGCGCGCTGATCGCCCCGGATGAGACGCCGGGGTGGCAGCGATCTCCGTCTTCGCGGCAGGGGGGGCGGCGGGGCGGGTCTTCCTGGCCGGGCGGTGGGGGTGGCGGACGCGGCGGTCCTTTGGGCGGGATCATTCTTGGTGGTCCTCTGGGCGGTGGGCAGCGGATGCCGCAGGGTGGTGGCGGTGGGCGATATCCCGGCGGCGGAGGCGGACAGATGGGCGGGTCGCGGACGCATCCGGCGGGCACGGCGGAAATTGCGCGGCAGTCCGGGGGTGACAGCCTGCCGGTGGACGATGCGTCGGCGCTGGAGGATACAATCAACCGCATCCGGCAGCGGTATGCGCTGCATTTTCATGTGGACGAAGGCGTGAAGGCGGGGCAGGAAGGGCGCGTGGAAGTGGCGTTGGCGGATAATGCGCGGCGGCGGTATCCGGATGCCGAAGTACGGTACCGGCGGGTTTATGTGTCGCCCGATGGATCGAGCGATGCCGGCGGAGTGGATGAACGGCCGGTGACTACGCGTTCGCCAAGGCGGATGCCCGGTGAGGTGACACGGCCGGAGGTATCGCAGACGGCCGATCGCGAGCCCACGGTGACGCGGCGGAGAACGGCGGTGAGTGAGCGGGACGGGTCGTATGGCGGAAATCCGGCGGCGGCTACGGTGGCGCCACAGGAGGAGGCTAGCGTTCCTGCGGTTGCTGCTCCGGCGGCGCCCGCAAGTCCGGACGCGCCTGGTACGCCGGGCGCGCCTGCTGTTGCGCCGAAGCAAGGCGGTTGGCGGGTGTTGAAGCCGGGTGAGAAGCCTTAGTGGCTGGAGATTCCGATTTACGACGACGGTTGGTGGAGTTGCTGCGGGGCGGGCACGCCCACGCTACCTTCGATCAAACGGTGAATGGATTCCCGTTGGACCTGATTGCGGTGCGTCCGGCTGGGCTGCCTCACTCGGCGTGGGAACTGTTGGAACATCTGCGGATTACCCAGAACGATATTTTGCTGTTCAGTATCCGGGAGGATTATGTTTCGCCGGCGTGGCCTGAGGGTTATTGGCCGGGGGCGGCGGGACCGGGGCGGGTTGCACAGTGGGATGAGTCGGTCGGGCTGTTCCGGGCTGATTTGGCTGCTATGGAAAAACTGGTGTTGGACGCGGGGCGGGATTTGACCGCACCGTTTCCCTGGGGGGATGGGCAGAGCTTGTTGCGCGAGGCGCTGCTTGTGGCCGACCATACTTCTTATCATCTTGGGCAACTGTTGCTGGTTCGGCGGGCTTTGGGGGCTTGGCCTGCCGGGTAGATTTGGGCGCGTTAGTTGAATACGCCAGTTGGGCGGCCGGGGGCCACCCGCGGACGTGGCGTCCGCCCCACCTCACTTGCATGACTTGCTTGCGAATAATTCCAAATACTTCCGCGATACTTCTGTATTCGACCCGCAGGGCTTTCACGCTGTGGTAAAGTTTAAGGTTTCGTGATGTCCGTTCAGATATTCCTTCAAGGCAAGATTCTCGGCATAGAACAGTTCCTGCTCGCTTCTTCCAGCGACATGGACGGCCGTTCCCATTGGGTGTCGTTGTTAAGCGAGGTTTTGCCGCGCGCTTTGCTGGCGGAACTGGGGCTTTCGAAGATGCTGCTGGGCTCCAGCGGCGGTGAGCAGTTTCTGGCGGTGCTGCCGATTGAGTTTCGCGGGGAGGCCGGGAAGTTTCTTGTTGCCGCCGCCGCGCATATCGATCTGTTGAGCGGCGGAGCGCTGAAGTTGATTTGGGCCAGCACCGAGAATTTAGGCGACTGGAGCGTAGTCCGCAAGCGCTTGAATGAGGCGATGGGGAGCAAGCTTGGCGCTCCCTTACAAGACGCTCCGGCGGAATATTTCAATCCGTTTGTGAAAACCGAGTCCGCGGAAGCGGTGGAATATTTTTCGGCTGAACTGGGGCGGAAGCTGCGGGAAGCCGTTTCCGTGGGCTGGTCTCCGGAATCGGCGGCGGGCATTCAAGTGGGCAGCGGAAAGCACACGTGGCCGTTTTCTTCGATGCAGGACGGCATCTCGTTTGCGCGGCATTCGGCCCTTACCGACGACGGGAACAATCCGGCGTCCACCAAAGACCTGGCCGCCCGGGCCCAGGGACGATCGGCTTGGGGCGTGTTGCGCGGGGACGTGGATAACTTCGGCATTCGCATCCGGCGTGCGCAGAGCATCGAAGAGCACGTCCAGCTTTCGGTGATGTACAAGCAATTTTTCGCGGGTGAGCTGGAAGTGCTGTGTTCGCTGCCTGAGTTCTGGCGCAAGGTGACGCTGCTTTATTCGGGTGGCGACGATTTTGCAGTGTATGGGGCTTGGGACGCGCTAATTGCGCTGGCGCGGGAAATTCAGCGGCTGTTTGTGCGATTTACGGAAGAGAATTTGAAGGAATTTCCCGGGCCGGAAGGTAAGACGATTTCGATGGGGCTGGCGCTGGCGCCCGAAGGCGACGCGTCGCTGACCACGGTTTTCGAAGAAGCCGGGCAAAAATTGGAAATTGCCAAGTCTTCGGGCAAGGATTGTATTTATCTGTTCGGCCGCACGCTGGAATGGAAGCAACTTGGGGATGCAGCCGATACCAGGCAGACTATGGCGCGGATGGTGAGCGAGTTTGGCTGTCCGCCGCAGTTCCTGTTTGAGCTGGCCGGTTTTTATCGCGATTCCTCGCCGCTGGGCGGGGGAAAGATTCGCGGCCGGGTGCGGAATGACAGAGTGGAGCGGCCGTGGCGGTTTCACCGGCGGCTGAATCTGGTGATCGAGACGCGGTACACGGGAAAATCGAAAGTGAATGAGTTTGAGAAACTGCGCGCGGATCTGATTTCCGATTTCACCGGGAAGAAGGCCGCGCAAATCCGTCTGCGCCCCGCCGGAAGGGTGGCGCTTGAATGGGCCAGACTGGAGACTGAGGCGTAATCATGGCAGATGAAGAACAAGCACCGCAACAGAAGTTAATAGATAAACAACCTGTGGCGGATAAACCTGTAGCGGATAAACCGAAAGAGAATCGTCCTCCAAGGGAGGGCCGTCCAGGCGGCGGTGGTCCGCCGCGCGCGGGCGGCGGTGGGGAACGCCGGGAAGGCGGCCCGCCACGTAGCGACAGGCCGGGAGATCGAGGCCCCGCGGGTGAACGAGGGCGCGGTGGCGACGACCGGCGCGGCGGTGGTGATCGTCCACGATTTGATGGGCCGCCTGAGATCGACTTGGAAAAGCTGATTGCCGACAGTTTGTATCTGGACAATCAGGCGCACGGGGTGGTTAGCCGCATGCGCGATATGGATTCCGGCACCAAGAGCCAACTGCGGCGTTTCTACAATGCCGTGCGGCGCGCCTGCCGTACTCCGGAAAATGAACGGCAGCACGAGTTCGTGATGCTGCGCGCGCGCCTGGCGTACACCATTGCACGGCATTCGCTGCGCAGTCTGGATATGCTGGAAAAGCTGCTATTGCAGGTTACCCGGAAAAATGAACCGCGCGGTTACGAACGGTTCCGCGATCTGTTTGAGGCCATAGTCGCCTACAACGAATAGAAGAGGACGCATGAGCTCGCATACTGCGAATACTGAATTGAAACTGATTGGCAAGCTGATCCTCGAAGGGGAGCTGCACTGCGAAACTGGCCTGCATATTGGCGCCGGGAAGGGTTCGCTGGAAATTGGCGGCGCTGACAATCCGGTGGTGAAGGACGCGTTTGGACGCCCTTATATTCCGGGTAGTTCGCTGCGCGGGAAGCTGCGGTCGCTGTTGGAACATTCCAGCGGTCTGGCGATTCCCTCCGAGCTGGTTTATCTTTCACGGCGGAAGGGACAGGAAGTCCGGATTCACCAGAGCGACCGGCCGGATGATGAAATTTGTCTGCTGTTCGGGCGGAATCCGGGGCGGATGGATCGTGGTTCCGGGGAGGGCGCCGAGAGCAAGTCGGCGAGTCCGGCGCGGCTTACCGTTTACGATGCGCCGCTCGATCAGGACAGCATCACGCCGCAGATGCGCGAGAATCTGGACGATGAACTTACGGAAGTGAAGAGCGAGAATGCGGTGGACCGCATTACTTCACAGGCTAACCCGCGCACGCTTGAGCGTGTTCCGGCCGGGGCGCGGTTCCACGTGCGGTTGGTGATGGATATTCTTTGCGCTGAAGATAAGGAGCTGTTTCCGCGGGTGATTGAAGGGCTGCGGCTGATGGAAGACGACAGCCTGGGTGGTGGTGGATCGCGCGGCAGCGGGCGGGTGCGGTTTTCCAAGTTGAAGCTGACTTGGCGCGGGAAGAGTTTTTATTCTAGCGGCGCCGAGCAGGCGGAGTTGGTTTCCGGCGCTGATTTGGCTGGTGTGCAGAGTCTTGCGGCTGGGTCTGATTTTGCCGAGAAGCTGGCCGGGTAGGGTGATGGCTTTGGGGAAATTTGTGGTTGCCGGTGAGGCCGGACGCGGGCGTCCGGCGCAGTCCCGGGGGACTGCCCCACCTGTTCATCGCGGGTTTTACCGGACCGGAGCGTAGCCGATGAATCCTGGATTTATTGTTCGCTTGCAGCCCAGCGGGCCTTGGCGTTTTGGTCCGCAATCCGGCACGCGCGACCGTGTGGATCGGATATTTCACAGCGATTCGCTTTATTCGGCGGTTACGCTGGCGATGCTTCAGCTTGGCGAGATGGCGGAGTGGATTGCGGCTACGGCGGATGCGGCGGCCCCGGCGGTGCGGTTCAGTTCCTGTTTTCCTTATCAGGGAAACACGTTGTACATTGTTCCGCCCAGCAGTGTTTGGCCGCCGGCGCAATCTTCGAAAGTGCGGTGGAAGGGCGCGCGGTTTATTCCGCTGGCGCTGGTCACTTCTCTTCTGGGCGGCAAGCCGCTGGATGAAGACCGTTGGGTGGTGGATGCCACCAGCGAATGCCTGCTCGCGATCGAGAAGCAGGGCATTCCGTCCGGACCTTTTCGCGTGGGTATCCGCACAAGTGCGGTGGTGGATCGGGCGGAAAACGGGAATATCGCGTTGCATTCGACGGCTTGCCTGGAATTTAGCGAGGGCGCGGGGTTATGGTGCCTGGTGGCATTCGCCGGCGCGGAAAGCCAGGCGCGATGGGCCGAGCCGGTTAGAGCGGCCTTCCGCCTGCTGGCCGACAGTGGCATGGGCGGCGAGCGGTCGCGCGGTTGGGGGCGATCCGGGACGCCGCAATTCACGGATGGTACTTTGCCGGAATTGGTGTACGCCGTGAAGCCTGAAGTTGAGACTGCGTGGTGGCTACTTTCTCTTTTCAGTCCGGCGGCGGAGGATGCGGTGGAATGGCAGCGCGGCAACTACGCCACAATTACCCGCGGCGGGCGGGTGGAGAGTCCGCAGGCTTCAGGAGACGAAAAGCAATTGCTGCGGATGGTCCAAGAGGGGTCGGTCCTGTTTTCGGCAGCGCCGCCGAAAGGCACGGCGCGCAATGTGGCTCCGGCCGATTTTCCGCATCCTGTTTATCGCGCGGGGTTCGCGCTGGCGGTTCCGATTCCGGCACGGGGGCAATCGTGAAGTACCGGGGTAAGGCGTTGACAATTTATTACCACTCCCCCACGGTCGCGGCTTGGATGGCGCAGTCTGAGCGTGAGATCTTCGTCACGGCGGCGGGTGGGATGGTGCGGTCATGAACTACAGGCTTACCGCATTGACGCCGCTACTGGTGGGCGATGGCCAGAAGCTCTCGCCGATCGACTATATGGTCTGGAAAGACCAGGTGAACGTGCTGGACCAACGGCGCATTTTCCGGCTGCTGGCGAAGGGGCCCCGGCTGGAAAGCTATCTGACGCAACTTCGCAAGGCTGAGAAGCTGGATTTTGCTTCCTGGGGCGGGTTTGCGCAGAACTTTGCCGGGCGGCGGATTCCGTTCGAACACTCGAGCTCTACTACTTATTGGGAACAGGCACAGGCGGAGAATCTGTTTATTCCCACCTTTTGTTCCGGACCTAACGGGCCTTATCTTCCGGGTTCGGCCATTAAGGGCGCTCTGCGGACGGGGTTGGTGTTTACGCGCTGGAATAGCGGCGTGCTGCGGGAGATTGCCTCGCGCATGGACGCCGAGAGAGGTATGCCGAAACCGGGCGAATCGGCGGAACTGATGACGCTGGGGGCTTCCACGTCGGACCCGATGCGGGTGCTGTCCGCGGCTGATTCGAACGCTATTTTGCCGGCGGCGTTCAAGATTTATCTGCTGAAGGTTTCTACCTTGCAGCAGAGGCCGGGAAAGTTTGAAGTGGGTTGGAAGCCGAATCCCACTTTTGCCGAGATGGCCGCGCCGGGGACGGTGTTCACCGGCGAAATGCATGAGATCGCCTGGCGCAAGCGGAACGCTTCCGGAGTGGAGCAGATTTTTAAAGCTGCGAATGAGCACGCGGCGAAGCTGATTGCGGCTCAGAAGCGCTATGCCGATACGGCCGGGTTGCCGCGGCTGCGGGCAAGCCTCGATTCGCTGGAAGCATTGCTCGGCGGGACGGGGCAGCACGCGTGCCTTCTCAATCTGGGTTGGGGCGGCGGATTGCTGGGCAAGGCCGCATTTCTCGATACTGAAGACGAGGAGTACCGCAAGATTCTGCGCACAATACCGTTTTACAGTAAAGCGATCCGGTCGGGGATGCCGTTTCCTAAGACCCGCCGGATTGTGTTTGAGGAGAATCAGCC
>JANXXV010000393.1 GCA_025350445.1 Bryobacteraceae bacterium
GGGCGCGCATGCCCAACACTTTTAATGCGAAACCCCACAGCCCTTCGGCGTCTAACAGACGTGGCGGACGCTTGTTCATTGGCCAGATTCTAGCACGCGTCCCTAGCTGGTATTCTGAAATCGTGAAGTGGAAACTCAAAGGAAGAGGAGGAAAGGCAAATGGATGATAGTAAAGGTCTGTCTTATTTCATGCTTGGTCTCGGAATCGGTGTGGCGGTTGGAATTGTGTTCGCACCCCAGTCCGGAGAAGATACCCGAGGCCTGATTCGTTCGAAGGCACTGGAAGGCGGCGATTACGTGAAGCGCCGGTCGGAAGAGTTGCGCGATTCCGCCGAAGATCTGGTGGAAAAGAGCAAGACCGCCATCAAGACGCAGAAAGAACAGTTGGCAGCTGCCGTGGACGCCGGCAAGCAAGCGTATCGGGAATCGGTTTCGAGCCCAGGCGAAGCGCGCGGCTCGGAAGCAATCTAACTAACGCCGGAAAGGCCGGGACAAAATGAACCAGGAACTCTTGCTGTACATCATGACGGGATTTGTGAGCATATCGGCTGTAGCGCTGTGTATTCAAGCGGCTCTGCTATTTGGCATCTACAAAACCAGCAAGGCCATGCAGGAGCAGTCTGCCTCAATCATGCCGCAGGCAAGATCTATCCTGGCCAAAGCGGAACTAACACTCGATCAGAGCCGGCATAGCGTTGCGGAGTTGACCGGAAAGTTCATTGAAATCACGGAGACGGCAAACCAGATGATGGATCTTGGGAAAGCCCAACTGGTGAAGCTGGATTCGGTGATCACCGACGCAAGCGGCCGCGCGTTAGTGCAGTTGGAACGCGCCGAAATGGTGGTGGACGATACCGTCACCCGCGTGCATGAGTCGGTTGCGGCCGTTCACAACGGAATCATGAAACCAATTCGTGAGGTGCAGGGCGTTGCCACCGGCGTGCGGACGGCAATTTCCGTTTTCATGCGCGGGGGACGCCCCAGTGTCGCTCAAGCGACGCAAGACGACGAGATGTTTATTTAAGACGTGACGGCATTCCGTGATCGATATCCATAGCCACATTCTGCATGGAATGGACGATGGCGCGAAGACACTGGAAGTTAGTCTGGCGATGTTGGACGCGGCGTCCGCGGCTGGCACCACCGATATCGTCGCAACTCCGCACGCCGATGTCGAATACGCATTTCAACCCGAATTGATCAGCGGTCGCTTGGCCGAGCTGAAGGCGGCGTCGTCCTCGCCGATCCGCATTCACACCGGTTGCGACTTCCATCTTACGTTCGACAACGTGGCTGACGCGCTGGCGAATCCTGCCAAATACACAATTAATCACAAACGGTATCTATTGGTGGAACTGTCCGACATGGTGATTTTCAAGAGTACCGAACCGGATTTCCGCCGCCTTCAGGATGCAGGTATGATGCTGGTGATCACCCATCCGGAGCGTAACCCGCTGGTGCGGCAACGGCTCGAAACCATCCGCCGCTGGGTTTCCATGGGCTGCTACATGCAAGTTACCGGGCAATCGCTGTTTGGACGATTTGGAACCAAGGCGAAGAATTTTTCAGAAATTTTACTGCAGGAAGGTCTTGTTCATTTTATAGCCAGCGACGGACACGACAACAACCACCGCCCTTCCACACTGGACGAGGCATTCCGGTATGTGTCGAAACGGTTCGGAGAAAAGCGCGCTGTAGAAATGTTCACGACCAATCCGCTGGCGGCGTTGCAAGGAGAATTGATACCACTCCAGCCGAACCCCGAGCCCGCCCTCCGCCGGAAGTGGTTTCTCCCATGGCGCTAGTCTAGCGTACCAGGTAAGAGTTGACGACGGGCGCAAGAGCGCTCGCCGGGGGGCGAGCGCGCAGACAAGGTGTCTGCCCCACCTTGCGCCCAGTAGCATGTTGTAAAGAATTAGCCGGGACGGCACACTAGTCTAGCGTCCACGAATTAGCTAGACAGATCGGATCCCACGGTTCATCCGAGAATCCGCGTTGATCGGGTGCGTCGGCGCCTGAAAAGGTTGGCCGCCGATGAACCCCTATCAACGGGGATAGGCCGGCCTGTCCAGCTATTTCTTGGACGCTGCGCCAGGTTTCCGGCAGCCAGAGCCGGACGAGGTGTCCGGCGAGGTCCTGGAGGTCTGACCCACTCCGTTGATCAACTATTACGCGGGACTCTACACTAGACTGAAGTTGTGATCCGATTCGCAGTTCTGATTCTGGCCGTATCGGCGGCATTCGCCGCTGTCGACGAGGGCCGCGGTGCAGCTGATGCAGCGAAGGCCATTCTGAATAGCGGGCTTGACGCAACGAAATGCTACCGTATCCGCGACCTTGTTTTCAACAAAGAGGATGTTCGGTTCTACCTCACCGACGGATATCTGATTTTTGGCAAGTCCATTGACGGCCAACGCATGTCGGCCGTTTTTACGGCGGATGTGGACGGGGGCGATGCGGAAGTGATTCTGTTTCCGCCGCATCGCAGCGAACGATTATCGCTTGCCTCTTTCACCGGATCGCCCAATCTTGACGAGCATATCGGCGCCGCTGTATTTCTGTTCAGCGACGGCACCGGCGAACAACTTCTGGCGCAAATTCTGGCTGGCGTGCCGAAGAAGTCACAGGAGATGGGGCTCTTGCTGGCTGAGAAATGGAACCCGGTTGTGAAAAACCTCTCGGGCAGTATGGAAATCAGGCTGGTTCAGGATCTTCTCTCCGCGGAGCCCAACCGCCAAGGCTTTTTTTACGCCACCATGAGCGGCAACAACCTCAAGAACTTCGATCTGTTCTACGAGCCCAGAGCCCGCGAACAGATCATAGTAGGGCAACTGGCACGACGCGATAATCGCGACTATTTCGACGTCTGGACCAGTTTTCTGGCACGCCCGTGGCGAACTCAGGGCCGCGCGATCTATTCGGAAGATCTGCCGGTGACGGATATCCGGATCGAAGCGGTTCTGCAACCGAATCTGCACCTGAATGCGGTAACCCGGATGACTTTGCTGCCGGGCAAGACGATTGGCAACGCGATGGCTTTCGATATTTCCCGCAGTATGACGGTAACCGCGGCGAAGGTGGACGGCGAGCCGGCTGAGGTTTTCATGCGCGATTCGCTGCGGGCCAATGCGATCCGCGGCAGCGACAACGAGATATTTCTTGTCGTCAGCCCGCATCCGCTGGAGGCGGGCAAGCCGCATCAAATTGAGTTTACGCACGAAGGCGATGTGATCTCATCCGCGGGCAATGGCGTTTACTACGTAGGTTCGCGAGGCAATTGGTACCCCAACCGCGGCAATGGATTCGCGCGCTATGAGTTGAGCTTCCGCTATCCAAAGACGCTGAATCTGATCACCACCGGCGATTTCGTCGACGAGGAATCCGATGGAGACTGGCGCATCACCAAGCGCAAAATAACGACTCCCATCCGGTTTGCCGGCTTCAATCTCGGTCAGTACGAAAAGGCGAGTGTCACCCGTGCGGGTACAACGGTGGAGGTCTACGCCAACCGGAAAGTGGAGTCCGCTTTGCAGCCGAAGCAGCAGGATGTCATCGTGATGCCGCAGCCGTGGCCGCGCTCAGGGCGGAGGCCCGCCGATATCCAGGCACTCAGCGGCGTGGGTGTAGCTGCTCCGAATCCAACTGCGAGACTGCAGGAATTGGCCAATGAGATTTCGGCGGAGATGGAGTTCATGTCCGCCAGTTTTGGGCCGCCACCTTTGAAGACGCTAATCGTGTCGCCCATTCCCGGCAATTTCGGCCAGGGATTTCCGGGCCTGCTCTATCTCTCGACGCTCAGTTATTTGAGCGCCGCGGAACGCCCGGTTGAGCAGCGCAAACCCGCGCAGCAGATGTTCTATTCGGAGTTGCTCCACGCCCACGAGGCCGCGCATCAGTGGTGGGGAAATATGGTGACGTCGGCGAACTATCAGGACGATTGGCTCATGGAGTCGTTGGCGAATTATTCGGCGCTGCTATTCCTGGAAAAGAAGAAGGGGCGCAAGACGGTTGAGGAGGTACTGGCGGCTTATAAAGCGCACCTGCTTCAGAAAGATTCCGGCGGACGAACGCTGGAATCCGCCGGGCCGATCATATGGGGACTACGGCTCAGTTCTTCCCAGGCGCCCGCCGCGTGGCGGGCCGTCACGTATGAGAAGGGCTCGTGGATCATTCACATGTTGCGGGGGAAGCTGGGGGATGAGCGGTTCCTGAAGATGCTGGCGGAATTGGCCCGGCGTTATCGCTATCAGTCGGTTTCGACCGAACAATTCCGCGCGCTGGCAGCCGAATTCGTTCCGCCGAAATCCACCGATCCGAAGCTCGAGAGTTTTTTCGAACAGTGGGTGTACGGTACCGGAGTGCCTACACTGAAGATGGAATACAGCACTACAGGCCGGCCGCCCGCGGTCAAGGTTCGGGGCACCATAACGCAGTCCGACGTGGACGAAGATTTCAGCGCGTACGTTCCCGTGGAAGTGCAGCTACACGGCAAACAGTTGGCCACGCGGTGGGTGAAAACGTCGAGCGAACCCGTGCCCTTCCAAGTCGATCTGAAGCAGTTGCCAACGCGCGTGACTCTTGACCCGGGCGGGTCGATCCTGGCGATCCGAAAGTAGAAGATGCTGAGATTAGGAGACGTGGAGAGAAAGGCAATCTGGGATGAACTGGGCCGCATCCTGGAGGATTACACGACTGCGGTAGGAACACGGTCGGTGACTCCGGATCTGAGTCCGGAGAGAATCCGCGCCATGCTTGAACCGTGCGATTTTCTGCATCCGATGGATGCGGTCCAGGCGCTGCAACTGGCGGCGCACGGTTTACAGCATTATCAGGTACACACGCCGCATCCGCGCTACTTCGGCCTGTTCAATCCGGCGCCCACCACTATG
>JANXXV010000421.1 GCA_025350445.1 Bryobacteraceae bacterium
GTCCGGCCCCACCTCGCGTTCCACCAGCCGCTCGTAGCATTGCCCCAGGTTCCGGGCGAAATTCTTCGACCCGTAGCCGTGCGTCTTATTGTTCACCAACTCAATCTCGTCCAGCACCGCCCGTACCTCTCCGGGAGCGAGCGTCGAATGGTCCAGGTAGGCGATGAAGTCGTCGAACGCCCGTTCGACGTAGATGTTGTTTTCCCAAAGCGTATCGTCGGCATCCACTATCAAGTGCTGTCTCAAAGATTCCCCGGTGTCACTTTGCTATGTCCATTCCTCGGCCCCACTTCCCGCATATGGGAGACGTGCTTCCGCCGTATGGCATACTCCGGCAAAAATCCGGCAAGCTGCCGCATCCTTTCCGCCTCGGAACGCGTACTCAGCAGGAGTTGTTTGAAATTCAGATCCTCCACCAACTGCGCCAGTTGAAAACTTAATTGCGGATCGCCCAGCTTCGGCTCGCCAAAGATATGCCGCTCGCCCAGGGCCTTTAGCTCGGTGAACCCTTCCAGCGCCCGGATCTGCATCTCCCGCTCGGCCGGATCCGCATCGTCGTCGTCGAAAAACTGCACCGCCCCGCGCAGGAAAGACCGTTCCTCGTTCAACCGTATGATCTCGAACCGCCGCCGCCCCAGCGCCAACACGTCCATCCCTCCGTCCGGGTATTCCGTCAGGACCTTTTCCACCGTGGCGGAGCACCCCGTATTCACAATCCCTTTCTCGCCCGCCTGCACCACCCCAAACTCAGACTTCGTCCGGATCACCTCGGCGAACATCTCCTTATAGCGGTCCTCGAAAATGTGCAGCGGCAGCGGCGTCCTCGGCAAGAGCACCATTTGCAACGGGAATAACGGCAACAGCGCGTCTTGCATGCTACCATTATGTCGTTTCAGTACAGATCCGGCAATTTCCATTCGATGAAAATCGATAACAAAGTGGTGGTCATCACAGGTGCGTCCGAAGGCATCGGAGCCGCTTGCGCCTCCGCGTTCGCCAGTCGCGGCGCACTTCTGTCGCTAACCGCGCGATCGGAACGGCGCCTCCAGGAGGTGGGAGGCAAAGACGCGTTGGTAACCCCCGGAGACCTTCGCGACGAACGCACCCGCACTGCCCTGGTCGATCGAACTTTAGCCCGTTACGGCCGCATTGATATCCTGATAAACAACGCTGGCGTAGGCCTCTATCAGCCCGCTCATAGCGCCGATCTAGCTGGCGTTAGAGCTATGTTTGAACTCAACATCTTCGCGCCGCTCGACCTCACCCAGAAGGTGGTCCCGCATATGAAGAAGGCCGGTTCGGGCGCCATCATCAATGTCGGTTCTATCGGCGGAAAAATCACCCTCCCGTGGTTCACCCTCTACTCCGCCACCAAATACGCCCTCGGTTCCATTACCGACGGCTTGCGCATGGAACTCCGCCGGGAAGGCATCCACGCCATGACCGTTTGCCCCGGCTATGTGAAGACCGGCTTCCAGCGGCACGTCCTCGCTGGACGCCCGCCGGATCTAACCGGCCTCGGCCGCAAATGGGCCATCACGCCGAAGCAGTGTGCCGAAGATATCGCCCGCGGCCTGGAGCGCAACGCCCGCACCGTAGTGTCCCCGAAATCCGGCTGGCTCTTGATCGCCCTGGCGCGTATGTTCCCCGCAACCTTTGACAGCCGGCTCGAAAAAATATTCTGGGAGCAGCAAGCGAACCGATGATCCTGAAGCTCAAACGAACGCCCGGCATCTACCTGATCGGTTTCATGGGTTCCGGCAAATCCACCGTGGGCCGCATGCTGGCGGACCAGATCGGGTGGCGCTTCGCCGACATTGACGACGATGTGGAAGCCGCCGCCAAGACCTCCATCACCGAACTGTTCACACAACAAGGCGAGCAAGAGTTCCGCCGCTTCGAGAGCGAAGCCATTCGCCGCCGCGTCAGCCGCATTCAGTCCGGCCATCCCATGGTTCTCGCCCTGGGCGGCGGCGCCTTCACGCAACAGTCCACCATCGACCTGTTAGGAAACAATGGTGTAACCATATGGCTCGACGCTGATTTCCCGGTAGTGAAAAAGCGCGTTAGCCTGGCCAGCCACCGTCCGCTCGCGCGCAATGCCGAGCGCTTCGCCGAACTCTTTCAAGAGCGTCGTGAAAACTACGCCAAATCCGAATACCGCATCCTAATCACGGAGGACGATTCGCGCGCCGCCCTCCAGGATATCCTCCGCTTGCCCATTTTCGAGTAATGAAATCCCCGCCACGCAAACCGGCCCTAGCCATCCTGAAGGCAGCGTTAAAAGCCGCCAGCCCGGTAGAGGCCGTCCTCCGGCATGTCTTCATACGCAATGGAATTCTGCGCATAGGCAGCCAACGCTACAAGCTGGCGGCCTACAAGAATATTTATGTGGTGGGGGCGGGCAAGGCTAGCGCGTCCATGGGAGTGGCTGTGGAGCGCCTGCTGGGAAAGCAGATTACGGAAGGATTCATCAATGTCAAATACGGGCATCTGGCGAAGCTCCGCCGCATTCACCTCAACGAGTGCGGCCACCCTGTGCCGGACGAAAACGGCGTACGCGGCGCGCAGGAAATCGGTCGCATCGCAGCCAAAGCCACCAAGGACGACCTGGTAATCTTCCTGGTATCCGGCGGCGCATCGGCGTTGCTCCCCTTCCCGGCTCAACCCATCACACTAGCCGAAAAGCAAGCAGTCACC
>JANXXV010000425.1 GCA_025350445.1 Bryobacteraceae bacterium
TAATACTGGACGGCGCATAATTATTGGCCGCGGATGGACGCCGATAAACGCGGATGGGTGAGATGAACCCCTACTGTGAGACACGACTTGGCCTGTCCAGCTATTTCTTGGACACTACACTAGCTTAGAAACTTCGGCAGCAACTCCACCAGCCGCCCGGATAACTCACTCACGCTATTGTGGCCGGTGAGCGCGGGCACCTTCAAGTCCAGCACCAGCAGCGTGACGATGACGGCGAACACTCCGTCGCTGAATGCCTCCACTCTGGTGAGGTGCAATCGCCCTTGGGAGAACCGGTAGAAATATTCGCATCAGTGGTGTCCGTCATACGGGCCAAGAAATCTTTCGGCATTGCAGTGAATCAAGTGGGAGGGCGCATCCGCGCACCACACTTCTGTCTCCCAAGAGATTTTCGCCGGATAGCGCCACATGCCCGCGCCGGTTGGAAACGCCGTCACATAGACCAAGCCTGTCTTTGACGGTGCAAACAACCGGCACAATTCCTCGTGGTTTTCCGTGGCCGCCGGCAGCCACTCCCAGATTTGCCAACCGTTCTTTGTCAAAGCAGCCCCATTCATCCCCCGCATGTTAGTATGCCGCCGCGCGCAAAACGCGGCGCGAGATCTTCGATGACCGCCTTGAACAGCGCACTACGATCTCCATTAGATGCCGTCAAAGGCCCGGTAGCCATCTCGCCAACTTTGGCATATCGAGATGCTTGTATCTTCCGAGGCCGCAGGTTTTCTCCAGGCGCTGTATAGCGCAATCAGAACCGCCTCCGCATTTTAACAACCTTAACCTCTCCGCTGGTCTAGCCTATAGATATGGAGAACTTCCAGCAGCGGCCGTGGCTCGCGTGGGCATCCGTCACTCTGCTCGCGCTCCTCTGCGCCGTTCTAGCTCTCCTCCAATATCGTTGGATCGGCGAGATCACCGAAGCTGAACGCGGCCGGCTTCATGACGCGCTGCAGTCCCATGTCAACCTGGTCAGCCGTTCCTTCAACGAAGAAATCTCCAACTCCGCCTATGCGCTTATCCCCAACGCGGAACAGACGGAGAAGGCGGGCAGGGAAGCGGCCTATTCGGCGCAGTATCTACGATGGAAGGAATCCCACGAACGCGTGTTTCAGCGCGTAGCTCTTGCGGTTCCGGACGGCGGCAGCCTTCACCTGCTAAACCTGAATCTGGATACCGCGGAGTTTTCATCCATCGGCTGGCCCGCCGATTGGGACGCGATGCGCGAGCGCCTGATGCAGCGAGTGGAAGGCCGGGGCGGTCCCGGACAATTGCTGCCGCGCGGTCCGGCACTATTCGAATTGCCGCGCTTCGGCCCTTCGGAGCCCGGTCCCGGACCCGGCCGGGAACAGGAATGGTTACTGCTCGAAATCAACCTCGACTACGCGCGGCGCACGTTGTTGCCGGAGTTGCTGCAACGAAACCTGGGCGAAGCGGGAAAGCTCGACTACGACGCCGAGGTTGTGGAGAAAGCGGAACCTTTCACGTTGATTTACTCGTCCATCCCGGGTCAGAAGGACACGGTCGCCCTGCAGGCCGACGCCGCCGTTTCACTGCTTGAAATCGCTCCGAACGTTTTCAGGGAACCAGCCGAAGCGCCCGGCGCCGGTGGTCCGCCTCGTCCACCTTCGGCGGCGGATCGCGGACGCTGGCAACTCCGCGTGCGCCACAGCGCGGGATCGATTGAAACACTGGTTGCGCGCACCCGCCGCCGTAATCTCGCCGTCTCAGGCGCAATCCTCATTCTGATTCTAGCCACCATTGCGTCCCTGGTGCGGTTCTCGCGCCGCGCCCAGCAACTGGCCGAGTTGCAAATCAATTTTGTAGCGGGTGTCTCGCACGAGCTTCGTACGCCGGTGACAGTGATTCGCACCGCCGCCTTTAACCTGCGCGGCAACATGGCGAGCCGGCCGGAACAAGTTCAGCGTTATGGCGCGCTGATTGAAGCCGAGGGCGAAAAGCTTACTGCGCTGATCGAACAGGTCCTCCGATTTTCCAGCACCATGGCCGGGCATGTCATCCGTTCGCGCGAGCCCGTCGGCATGGAGACGATTCTTCAGGAAGGGTTGCGCTATAACCACGTCAATTCCGGAGGCGTCCCCATCCTGGTTGAGAAGCACATCGCTCCGGATCTTCCGTTGGTGCTGGCCGATGAACTGGCGCTGCAACAGGCCCTACAAAATCTGGTGGACAACGCCCTTAAATATGGAACCGAGGGCAGCAATTGGATCGGCATATCCGCCTCCCGGATCACCGCAGAGAATGGGCAATCGGTAGAGATCCGCATCGCCGATCGCGGCCCGGGAATTCCAGAGGAAGAGCAGGAACACATCTTCGACCCGTTCTTCCGCGGGCAGCGCGCCGTTCAGGACCAGGTGCATGGCTCCGGGTTGGGGCTTTTTCTGGTGAAAAAGATCGTGGAGGCGCACGGCGGATCAATTGAAGTGAAGAGTGAACCGATGAATGGAACCGAGTTTATCGTTCGGATTCCCGCTGCGCCGCCGGAGATGCAGGATGACTTCGCACA
>JANXXV010000456.1 GCA_025350445.1 Bryobacteraceae bacterium
ACGTTCGCAGTGCTTCGCGCGCACGTAGGCGACTACGAAGTGATCGTGGTGAACGACGGCAGCTGCGACGACACGGCGGAGGTTTTGGAGGAACTACGTCTCCGATACGATCCGTGTTTGCGGGTGGTGACGCATTCTGAGAATCGCGGCTATGGGGCGGCGTTGCGGAGCGGCTTTGCGAACGCCCGGAAGGAATTTGTTTTCTATACCGACGGCGATGGGCAATACGACCCATCGGAACTGGTATCGCTACTGAATGCGGTTACCGCGAAGACCGGACTGGTGAACGGATATAAGACGGAACGGAACGACCCGTGGCACCGGGTGGCCGTCGGCTGGCTCTACAACCGCTTCGCCCGGGGCCTGTTCGGGATACGGCTGCGCGACATCGACTGTGATTTCCGGCTGATTCGCCGGAGTGCTTTGGCGGACGCGGAATTGATTTCGACCAGCGGCACGATCTGTGTGGAATTGGTCCGCCGCCTGGAAATGAGCGGGGCGGAAGTTGTGGAGGCGCCGGTTCGTCACTATCCACGCTTGCATGGCAAGTCGCAGTTTTTCCGCGTGCGATCGCTTGCGACAACATTCGTGCAACTGTGCGCGCTGTTCCGGATTTTGGTGCTGGTTCCGTTATTCGGCAATCAGGAACGTTCTGAAAAGCTGTCGCCGGTGCTGGCGGGCCTGACGTGTTTGACGATCACGGCACTCTGCTTCCTGGCCTATTTGCGGTCGCTTTGGATTCCGTTTGTATCCGACGACTACATCCAGATTGCGTTAGGCCGCGAGTATGGGCCTGCTTCCGGTTGGACGGGCCTGTTTGGAGACGCACTCTACCGTTGCCGGGCGACCTCTCTGGTTCTCACCTATTGGACGGAGCGATGGTTCGGTTTAGATCCGTTTCCGTTTAACGTTTCCAGCGTGGCGATTCACGCTTTGAACTCACTGCTGGTATTTGCGATGGGCATGTGGCGGCCCATCGGCTGGCGGGTGGCGGCGTTGGCGGCGTGTTTTTTCGCGGTCTCGCAACGGCATCAGGAGGCGGTGATGTGGTATGCGGCGCTGCCTGAGCTGCTGGTGTTCTTCTTTGGGATGTTGAGTTTCCTGTGCTGGGTGTGGTGGGTGCAATCGGAGAAGAAATCGAGTGCGGTCTACTGGGGCAGCTTCGCGTGTTTCGTGGCGGCGCTGCTGTCGAAAGAGTCGGCCGTGGCGGTGCCGCCGTTGCTGGTTCTGGCGGCTTTGCTGGAGGTGAAGGACAGGCGGGCCGCAATGGTCAGTGTGTTTCCGTTTGCTGTTTGCGCCGTCGCGTATTTCGGATTGATCTTCGCGGGACGCACGACGCATCCGCATTTCAACGATAGCGGAACATTTTCGCTGAGCGCCCCATTTGTTTCCGTTGTGTTGCGGAGCGTCGGAGGGCTGTTTTGGTTCTGGGGTATCGCGGCGCTGGCTGCCGTGGTGGCGTGGAGAGGGTGGCGATGGGTGCCGCTGGTTTCGATTGCCGCGGTATGGTGTGCGATTACCATGCTGCCGTATTCCTTCCTGACATACATGCCAGTGGTACCCAGCCGCCACACGTATTGGGCCAGCGTTGGGTTGGCGCTAGTGGTAGCCGCGGGGCTGACCGAGTTCCATTCGCGGAGTAAGCACAAGTTCGGGAATGCGGCGATGGCGGCGCTTGCGGGCTTGCTGGTGGTGCAGCAGTGTTCCTATCTGTGGACGAAGAAGCAGGCGCAGTTTGAAGCTCGGGCGTGGCCCACTGAGGAATTGCGCCGGCTATCGGCCAAGACCGGAGGGCCGGTTTACGTGAAGTGCTTTCCTTACGACCGGACGGTGGCGGAATTGGCGCTGCGGATCGGGTTGCCGGATGCGGGCGAGACACCGGTGGTGTTCGATGCGGTTTCGGAGAACGGAGAGGAGAGCGTGGATCTATGCGCGGCGCCTCCGGCGGGTGGGCGGAACTAGCTTCGAAATCAGTTTCGCGTGCAAGGACAGTGCGGGATCTCCAGGAAGATCGCGTTTCCCGCGCCGGTGGAAGGCTTCCCGATTGTTCGGTCCGGCAGTGGGTAGTTTAGTGTCTGCGAATTAGCTCCCAAGGAACTTATCCCTCGATGGGTTGGAGGCGGAATCCAGGAGTGCGAGCTTGAGCTTGCAATCTTGACTCAGCCCGTTGCTTTCGGCTTACTTGCCGTCGGCGGGGCTCATGCATCTTATCGCCGTCGTACCGCCCCCGTTCCTTACCTGCCATGAGCTTCCTAAAGCTCCGCGCTGGACAGATCGAAACTACAGTTCCGCGCAAAATCTGCGTTAACCAGCGTTGATCGGGAGCTGATACTGGGCGGCGCATAATTATTGGCTGCGGATGGACGCCGATAAACGCGGATTTTTTGAGATGAACCCCTACTGTGAGACACGACTTGGCCTGTCCAGCTATTTCTTGGACACTACACCAAGCGGACGGTGCCCGAGGGTTATGGTAGAGCGCCACTGCGTCGTGCTCCATCGGCTACAAGTTTAACAGCGCCCGCGATGGCAGCGAAGACGCCGGGGCGGCTCACCTCAGGCCGGATTCACCTGCGGGAAAGGGCAGAAGGGATTGCTCAGACTCCCCGTCTTACTTCTGCACCTGCACATGAACGACAGCTTTTTGCCCGTCCGAAGACGTGATAGTGACGCTGCCAATCTGAGTTCCGGCGTTCACCATGGACAGATCGCCGAGCGAGACCGTCACCAGCGCGGGAGTGGAGCCGGACGTGGTATCTAGCCGCATCCACGGCCGGTCGGCGGCAGCGGTCCACGTAAGCGCTTTGCGTGAATTCCGATTGAGAATCTCGATCCCTTCCGACGAGGGTCCACCCACGGCATTTAGTAGAATGACGTCGGGTTCCACCACAAGCTTGTCGGCGATAACGGGCAGATCAGCTGCCCGGGCAACGATCGTTACCTGCGTCATGGCCGACACGGGAGGCAAACCAGCGTCGTCCTTCACGGATACCGTAATGGTGTGGCTGCCGGCGCTAAGCCTGGTGACGTGAAGTTCGAGACCCGTACCAAGCGGGCCATCAATGCTGGAAGTCCAGGCGATGTTCTCGTCGGCCACCTCGCCGTTGTCCGCGTCATAGGCGAACGCCGTGAGCGCGACCGTCTCGCCAACGACAAATGCTTCGTCCGCGGCCGGCGATGCGATCTCGACAATGGGACTGCGCCCCGCGAGTGTAAAAGGCTTAGAATTGGCTACCGTAGTGTGAATGCCGTCAGTCGCCAGCACGCGGAACATCGCGGTGGCCGATCCTGACAAATCGATGCGATCGATGTGGGCGGTCTGGTCGCGGACGTTTTGCTCCACGGTTTGCCAGTTCTGCCCGCCGTCGGCACTAAACTGCACGGTAAATGCCAGGGGATCGCCATCCGGATCGCTCGCAGTCCAGGAGACATCAATGAAGTCGCCGTCTAATGTTTCGCCGCCCGCGGGCGACTTAATCTGGACGGTTGGGAATGCGGCTCCGGCCTTGACGGAATAGAGAAGCGCCTTGCCGGGTCCGACAATGTCCACCCGGGTGGTTCCTTCCACATACGGGACCAGTTCCTGGATCGCAAGCAGACTTAGTTCCGGCGCGTTGGGGTCTTTTCCCGGGCCGCTGCTCATCTTCGACGGCGTGAAGGAATAGTTGGCGAGTTCCTGATCGCCTTTGTTCAGCACGATTGCGTATTCACCGGCCTGGCGCGCCTGCACTTCGACGGCATCCTTGAGAATGTAGAACGGTGACATCTTTACCACCGCGGGCGGTTTCGTAATGTCAACCGATCCAACAACCAGCAAGCGGTCCTGGACGCTAGCCGCCCGCCTGACGGCGGCTTCGGTATTTCGCAGCGCAGCCGTAACGGGAATGACGTTCTGCTGTAGGGCATCCATCAGGCCGTGATAGGAAAACTTGCCAGTCCACTGGAAGTTGCAATAGGTCATGTTGTCGGTCCAATTGGCGCCGTAG
>JANXXV010000460.1 GCA_025350445.1 Bryobacteraceae bacterium
CAAACGCTCCGGCATGTTCTGGACTGTTAGCGGCGCCAATGCCATCATTGCCCTACGCTGCTGTCACCTCAACAACCGGTTGGAGAACTATTGGGAATCTCGCCGCGCCGCCTAGCCTTTCACTTCCATGTCGCGCACCCCAGCCAGCGGATCATCTTGCCCATGTAATCAGGCGGATTAATCGCGCCGGGAAACGTAGGGCCAGGGCCGCCGCCGGGAACGCGCAGAAGGCGGGTGGGGACGCCCGCGGCTCGCAATGCTTTCTCCATCGACTCCGATTGCCCGAACGGCATGGTCTTATCGGCGTCGCCGTGTATCAGCAGAATTGGTGCAGCGGGTGGGGAAACGTGGATTATCCCGGTCTTCAACGGTATTTGGAAACTTCGGGCAGGGCGGACGCATGACCATAAATTCTGTTACGGTCATTCGCGATAGATCGCTCAGCGCCGCAGCTGCAACGACGCACTGCACTCTGGCGATCCGCCTGTTGACCGGATCCGGATCGTCCATGATTCCCGCGCCACCCAATACGCCCAGCGATTCTACGAGTTGGCCACCAAACGATCCGCCGACGGCGCCGATTCGGCCGGCGCGTATGTTGAACAGGCTGGCGTTGCGCCGCATAAAGCGCACTGCGCGCTGTGCATCTTCTACGGGAGCGGGGTAGCGAAATCTTGGCGTGGCGCGATGTGATAGGGAGAACACAGTGTATCCAGCGGCCGCGAGCCGAGGGGCATACAGGCGAGCTTGCGAGCCCTGTTTGAGAGGCTCCGCATCATATCTCTTGCGGAGCGCGCCAGCCGCTCCCTGAAATGAAAATTACGCCGTAGCCGTTGGGCTTCCCGGTATAGTCAACGTCCATTAGCAGCGCCAGACCGGAGTACATACCATGTAGGACATTGGATTCTATTCGTGATCCCGGCAGAGCTTGGCAGAATAGCAAGGGAACCGGAGAGACAAGCGCGATAAACGAAGCATGGTGTTCCGTCTCCGCCGGGTTGGCGCGGTAGCATCGATACCACAAACAGTCCGGCTGGTGACGGTTCCGAATTGGGCAGCGGTGTGGAAGTGAGCAGTTTCGTGTCCGCTCCGTGTCGAAGGGTTGGGCACGATAGAGAACATAAGGTCGGCTGAGGGTAACGCGATGGATCGATGCGCGCGAGCCAGCGCCACGCTCCGGGAAGTGGAAGCATTTCCAATTCTGCCGATGATGCCTGATGCCATGAATCGGAGCGGCGGAAATTCTTTTGCGCAAGAGCGAGGAACCTCCGGGATTCTCTACGCCGGCGACAGTTGATGGCGTAAGGTGGGTGATGATGGTGAACCCGCTGAGCGATCTGGCGAAATACACCTTGCTTGTGGTGGGGGTGCTGTTTCCTATTGTCAATCCGATTGGGAATACGCCGATTTTCCTTTCGTTGACGCGCGGGTTGTCGAGCCATGGGCGGGCGGTGCTGGCGCGGATGATCGCGTTGAACGGATTGATGCTGATACTGGCTTCGATTTTTATCGGAACGCACATTCTGGCATTCTTTGGAATTTCGCTGCCGGTGGTACAGGTGGGTGGCGGCCTGGTGGTGATTTCGACGGGCTGGGGGCTGGTGCGGCGGCCGGCGGACGACGATCGCGAAGAGGCGGGAGGCAAGAAAGAATGCGAAGAGGAAAATTTTTCGCGACAAGCGTTCTATCCCTTGACGCTGCCGCTTACCGTGGGACCCGGTTCGATCTCCGTTGCGGTTACGGTGGGGGCGAACAGGCCGGAGGGTTCGGAGTGGCGCTGGCCGTTGATTGCCGGGATGCTGCTGGGGTCTGTGTTGATTGCGGTGTCCATTTATCTTAGCTACCGGTTCGCGGAGCGGATTGGGCGCACGCTTGGCGACGCTTCGATGAACGTCGTTATCCGGCTGTCGTCGTTTATTCTGCTGTGTATCGGGGTGCAGATTATGTGGAACGGGCTGAGCGCGCTGCTGCGGACCGTTGTGCGGTGAAGGCTGTTGGCGGGACGAGGGCGTCCCGCGCGGACCTGGGGGTCCGCCGTCCTGGGGGGGCTGAAGGATGAGTGACGCTGGAAGTGCGCGGGTGGTGCTGGTTACCGGAGCGTCCTCGGGGATCGGGCGGTGCTGCGCGGAGTTGTTGGCGGCGCGCGGTTGTAGAGTTTATGGGGCTTCGCGGCGGGGTGTTGCGATCGCCGGGGTCGAGCCATTGGTGATGGATGTTACCGGTGACGAATCCGTGTTGCGGGCGGTGGCGGTTGTGATGGAGCGGGAAGGGCGCGTGGACGTGGTGGTGAACAATGCGGGCATCGCGATTGCGGGTGCGGTGGAGGATTGCCGCATCGCCGATGCTAAAGAACAATTTGATGTCAATTTGTTTGGGGCACTGCGGGTGTGCCGGGCGGTGCTGCCCGCTATGCGCGCGCAGCGGGCCGGGTACATTATCAACGTGGGGTCGATTGGCGGGCTGGTGGCTATTCCTTATCAGGGCTTGTATAGCGCTTCTAAATTTGCGTTGGAAGGGTTGAGTGAATCGCTGCGGCTGGAGGTGCGGGATTTCGGGATTCGCGTTGTCCTGATTGAACCGGGGGACCACCGGACCGGGCTTACGGCGAACCGGCGATTTGTGGAATCTGATGTTTATCGGGACCGGTTCGATTGTGCGATTGCGCGGATGGCTTGCGATGAGCAGGGCGGGCCGCATCCGGATGGGGTAGCGCGGCTGGTGTATCGCGTGATGCAGAAGCGGAATCCGCGGTTGCGGTATACAGTTGGTCCGGTGCTGCAGCGGGCGGCTGTGTGGTTGAAGAGAATGATGCCGTACGCGGTGGTGGAAAAGGCGATGCGGCATTACTACGAGCGGTGAGAGGGCGGCCAGCGAAAGAGCGCGACCTGGGGGGGCGCGCGCGGACGGGGCGTCCGCCGTCCTTACGCCAGGGCTTGGGTGATCACCTTGCCGCCGGTGTCGGTCAGACGCATGTTGCGGCCGGCACTGTAATACGTGAGGCGCATGTCGTTCAGGCCCATCAAGTGCAGCACGGTGGCGTGGATGTCGCGCATGCGGTAGATGTCCTGCACCGCTTTGAAGCCCAGTTCGTCCGTGGCGCCGGTTACGGAGCCGGGCTTCGTGCCGCCGCCTGCGAAGAAGATGGTCATGGCGCGGGTGTTGTGGTCGCGGCCGGCTTTGTCGCGGAGGTCGGCGGGGTTATCGGGCGTGCGTCCGAATTCGCCCATCCAAACTACTAACGTGCTGTCCAGCAGGCCGCGTTGTTTCAGATCTTTGAGCAGCGCCGCTATGGGCTTGTCCGTTTCCTTCGCGTTCTTGCGGTGGCCCTTAATCAGGTCCGTGTGGCTGTCCCAGGATTGGCTGGGCGTGTAGATCTGGACGAAGCGGACGCCTTTCTCAACCAACTGGCGGGCCATCAGGCAGCGCTTGCCGAACGATTCCGTGTCCGGCTCATTCATGCCGTAGGAATCTTTGGTGGCCTGCGATTCCCTGGTGAGATTGAGCACGCCGGGGACCTCGGCCTGCATACGGTAGGAAAGCTCGTAGGCGTCGATGCGGCCCTGGATGTCGGGATTGCTGAAGTGCGTTTTGAGCCACTCCTGGTTGTAGGCGCGGAGCAGGTCCATCTGCTGGCGCTGGGCCTCGGGAGTGACGGACTCGGGGGGATTCAGGTCGCGGATGGGTTCACCCTTCCAACGCAACACGGTGCCCTGGTAGCTGGCGGGGAGGAAGCCGCTGCCCCATTGCTGCGAACCACTAAAGGGGATGGAGCGGAAATCCGGGAGCACTACGAAGGCCGGGAGGTTTTGATTTTCGGTACCCAGGCCGAAGGTGACCCACGAGCCCACGGATGGGCGGCCGGGGATTACGGCGCCGGTGTTCATCAGGAAGACCGCTGCCGGGTGGTTGCCATTTTCCGCCTGGATGGAGCGGACGAAGGCCATGTCGTCCACGCAAGCGGCGAGGTGCGGGAAGAGGTCTGAGACTTCCATGCCACACTGGCCGTGTTTCTTGAATTCGAAGGGACTCTTGAGTATGAGGCGGGGCTTGGCGAAGAGGTTTGGCTGATCGGTGTTCTTCTCTTTGCTCCAGTCCATCACTGTGTTATCGAACTTCGATAAAGCCGGCTTGGGATCGAAGGTGTCGACTTGGCTGACGCCGCCCAGCATGCTTAGGAAAATGACGGACTTGGCTTTGGGCGTGTGGTGCGGGGGTCTGGGAGCCAAGGGCCCTGGAGCTGCCTGGGCCTGGTTGAGGAGATTCATCAACGCTACTCCGCCTACGCCGGTCAGGCTTTGATAGAGGAACCTTCTGCGAGCTTGATGGTTGGGCATTGTTTAATCCAGGTACAGAAATTCGTTCAAGTTGAAAAGGACTACGGCGAGACGGGTTAGCGCCTGGTCCGGTTTGGATTTCGCGAAGAGCGTTGTGGCGCTTTGTTGCTCGGTGGCGGAGGGAGCCCGATTGACGGCTAGCCAGAACGCTTTGTCGATTTGTTTGCCATGCGCCGGGCCGGCGAGTTCGATCACGCGTTGCGCGAAATGCTTTGCTTCGCTGTTGGTGAACTCGCTATTGAGGAGCGTGAAGGCTTGCGGGGCCACGGTGGTGGCGCTGCGGCGGGCGCAGGTTTCGCTCATGTTCGCGCCGTCGAACACTTCCACCATCTGGTTCATGACGGAGCGGCGCTGGAACGTATAAATGGTACGGCGGCGCTGGTCTTTTTCATCGGACGGAAACCACTTGAAGAATTCGAAGCCCTCGGCTACATCGGTTGGAATGTCGAGAAAGACACCGGGGCCTCCGGGGGATTTTTCCAGACGGCCGGCTACGGCGAGCATGGAATCGCGGAGGGTTTCGGCTTCCAGGCGCTGCCAATTCCTGCGCCAGAGCAGCCGGTTGTCAGGATCGATTTCGGTGAAGCGCTTCGCTTCGGGATTCTCGGTGGACTGTTGATAAGTGTTCGAAAGCAGCATCAGCTTGTGCATTGCTTTGAGGCTCCACTTCTTTTCAATAAACTGGGTTGCAAGGTAGTCGAGCAACTGTGGATTCGAGGGGCGGTCGCCATTCTTACCGAAGTCGCTGGGAGTGCGCACGATGCCGTCGCCGAAATGATGCTGCCAGAGGCGGTTCATCATTACGCGGGCGGTGACTGGATTATCGGGACTGGCGATCCACGACGCGAGTGCGCCGCGGCGTCCGGAGCTGCCGCCGGAAAACGGGATGGTGGCCGGTTCCGATTTTCCGGTGATGCAGGATAGGAAGCCGGGTTCCACTTTCTCGCCTTTGTTCGCCAGTTCGCCTCCGGCCAGCACGTAGGTTTCGGCGATGGACGGCACTTGTGGAGGAACTACATCGGAGACGGCATAGGCTAAAGGGCGATAGCGCGGGGCTGCGTCGGCGAATTGGCGGGCTTTCAGTTTCGCTGCTTCGTGTTCCTTGCGCTCCTGTTCGGTGTAGGTGGAATCTTTCTGATCTTTAAGAACCTTTTGAAAATCGGCGGCCCGCTTGTCGTCAGACTTCAGGTTTTTCGCGGTGATGTATTTCTGTTTTAATCGTTCTTCGATCTTTTTGAGAGACTCATTGGCGGTTTCCGACTCGTCTTCGTTCTGACGCATCAGGCGCTTCATTAGCGCGGGGTTTTCTATTTCCGCGAAGGGCGCGGGGCGATCGTCCACGCGGGTGGCGGCGAAGAAAGACTGGATGCGGTAGAAATCACGCTGTGGGATGGGATCGTATTTATGATCGTGGCAGCGGGCGCAGCCTACGGTCAGTCCGAGGAAGACCTGAGGAATAGTGGTAGTAATTTCATTTAGCACATCCTGGCGGAGCTGGGTTTTGAAATTCGCGTCCGCCTCCCAGGTGCCCATGCGGAGGAAGCCGAGAGCGGTGATGCGATCGGAAGATTTGCCGCCTTCCAGTTCGTCGCCGGCCAGTTGTTCTTTGATGAACTCGTCGTAGGGCTTGTCGTTATTAAACGCGCGGATTACGTAGTCGCGGTAGCGCCAGGCGGTGGGGCGCTCGCCATCAATGGCGAAGCCGTCGGATTCGGCGAAGCGGGCGAGGTCCAGCCAGTGGCGGGCCCAGCGTTCGCCGTAGCGGGAGTCGGCCAGCAGCTTGTCGACTAGCTTTTCGTAGGCATCGGGCGCGGTGTTTGCGGCGAAGGCCTGGACCTCTTCCGGTGACGGTGGCAGTCCGATGAGATCGAAGTAGACGCGGCGCATCAATGAGCGGCGGTCTGCCGGCGGTGCGGGTGTCAGGCTCTTGGAATCCAGTTTGGATAGGATGAAGGCGTCAATTGGGTTCCTGATCCATTCCTTGTTTTGCGGTGCGGGAATGGCCGGGGCCTGGGGTTTGTGCAGCAGCCAGTCCATGTGCGGGTCGGCGGCTTTGGTAGTTTCGATGAGCGGCGCCATTTCGTCAATGGCGGTTGTCAGCTTTGCCAGCACTTCTGGCGGAAGCTCGCCGCCCAGGGGCATACGGGGATTCTTTTCACCCTTGATGTACTGGATCAGCAGGCTCTGCGACGCATTGCCGGGTGTGAGGGCGCGGCCGTGTTTGCCGCCGGTCAGGAGCTGATCGAGCGATGCCATGGTCAGGCCGCCGGAAGCTTTGGCAGCGGAGTGACAGCTTGCGCAGTGCTGTGTGAGGACAGGCTGGATGCGGTCCCGGAAGACTGAATCGTTGGGGGCGGCGATGAGGCATGTTGCCCAGAGGAAGACCAGGTGGCGGGACATAGCTACGCTGGAATTGTATCAAAGTTGAAGACCGGCGGGTTACGATTCAGACCCGCCGGCTGGACTCTACTTGAAGCGATGGACGATGGGGCAGTTAATGATGGTGCCTTGCGATCCGAAGGGCGTACCGTCAATTCCGGTGATGAATCCGCGCTGCGCGAACGACAGGATTTCAAACTCTTCCGTCAGCCGTGAGCGATATCCTTTGTCGATTGCCTGCTGAGTCCATTGGAAGGCGTTGAGGTCCCACAAGGGGCTGTAGTCGGTTGCAACTGTCGGGATACCGCCGAGTACATTCAAGGGCCGGCGGCCGTCCGTTAGCGCGCTTTCAATTCCCTGGCGCTGTGGATTTTCGCAGCCGCGGGGGCCATTGATGGCAACGAAGATGCGCTCTACCGCGCTAAATGCGGCATCGTCGTTACCCACTTGGATGTCTTTCAGGCCTGGCGCGAGGGTTGCCTCTTCCAGGGCGGCGACCAAGGCGGAGGAGGCATCGGTGCTGAGATACAACACGGGACGGGCGAAGCTGAAACCTGGAGCGAGGCGCAGGGTAACTGTAGATGCGTTTGGATTTGCAGTATTCACATTGATGGCGATCACGCCGTCGTGCACGGCTTTGCGGTTTATAGAACCGTCCATGTTGAGAAACGTGGCTGGGTCTCCCGCGGCTACGATGGGAGCGTTGTAAATGTGCTCACCTGCGTTCATGATGCGGACCAAGGGCGAGTAATTGGCGTCTCCGATAGAGCCGGGTTCCGCGATCAGAGGGGGGAATACCGCTCCCGCCGGGCCTGGCATCACCCGCCGTTCCGGGGTGAAATCGACATACCCGGCGTCGAATGTAAGCATGGAGTCTTTGCCGATGGTGGCGGTGCGGACGGCCCGCGAGCTGACGTTCGCATAACTCAACTTCGAGGAATGATTCAAGCCAAGAGCTTTGGCGTTGGCCTCGTCGGTGGTGTCGGTCAGGATGTACCAGATGGTGCGATTTCCATCGCGGACGGTGCCACGGTAGAGCGGAAGAACGATGGTGCCGGCGCGATCGTCCAATTTTCCCGAGGTGAGTAATTGCAGGCGCCCGATAAACTCCTTTTGAACGGACGACGGCTCCGGTCCGAAATACGTCTCCGGGACATCCGCTCCTACTGAGGGCGAGACCGGGTTTATGGCACAACCCGGACCATCGGGGCCAGGTAACGCCTGCGCGGATAGCGATGGCCCTATGGTGCCCATCAGGAATAGAACTGAACAATTGAGGATATTAGAGGTGTTGAGTTTCATTGTGTTCTCCTCAAGTGGAGTTCGCCGGGCTCGGGGAAAAGTTACGGCGTGGACGAAAAGAATTGGGCCGGAATTGTTTGGGCGCACCGTAACTCGTGGGCAGGCGGTTCCGAAGTAAGAAACAGGAGGGCGTCGCGGAACTGGACGAATTGATGCACGGATATCAGCAAGCCGATCCTTTGGCGACGGAATCGCTTATTGGCGCGGTAACGCCCTTGTTGTATCGATACTTCTGCTATCGTCCCTGCAGCCGGCACCATGCGGCGGATCTGGTTCAAGAGGCTTGGCTCCGCATTCACAAATCGCGTCACACGTTCAGGCCGGGAGAGCCGGTTCTGCCATGGATGTACGCTATTGCGCGGCACGCCGAGGTTGTTTGGCAAGGTAATAGGCGGTGGTGACGCCGATGACGCCAGCACCCAGCACGACGACCTTCATGATGCACTATCCCTGCGCTAGCGACCTCGCCGACAAGGGAAGCCGGTATCGCAGTTGAGCGCAAGTCTGCGTCGGCGCGCAGCCGTCATGCGGCAAAACAGGTTCGCCGTTCACAGAGACGTGACCGAAGCAAATGGCGCGGATCGGAATAAGCGCCCCCCGGCCTCGGTCTACTCGATAGGCGCCGATGTGAGCGCCCCATTGTGGAGCCCGATAATGAGCCATCATCACGACGACGAAAAGGGGAATGGCCTTAACCGCCGCCACGCCCTTGAATGCATGATCTGGGCGGGCACGGGCATCATGTGGACGATGGTGGGGGGCGTCCCTAAATCGCTTAACCTGTTGACCGAGGCGCAGGCCGCCGAAGCCGTGCAGCAGGGTTTCACCTTCCTGCAGATCTCGGACAGCCATGTCGGCTTCGATAAGGAGGCCAAGGTCACCGCCATCGATACGCTGGGCGAGGCCATCGGCAAGGTGAAGGCCCTGACCATGAAGCCCTCCTTCATGATCCACACCGGCGACATCACCCATCTCTCCAAGGCCGAGCAGTTCGACACCGCCGACCAGATCATCGGTGGCGCCGGGGTCGACATGCACTATGTGCCCGGCGAGCACGACATGATCGATGCCGGCCAGGGCAAGGCCTATATGGACCGCTACGGCAAAGGCACC
>JANXXV010000481.1 GCA_025350445.1 Bryobacteraceae bacterium
TCGTTCGATCCGACGCCGGCGGGCAGCGAACTAACGTAGAGGAACTCCTTGTCCCAACGGTTGATTTCGAGCCACATTTTGCCCGTCTTCCCGTCCCAGTAAATGGGGAAGAAACCGGGCATCCTGGTCATCCCTTCCGTCTTCTTCGCAATGGGGGATTGGGCAGGCGCGACGGCGGTGAACGCGAAGCAGAGCAGGATCGGGAGAATGCGTTTCATAGGGTTGCTGTTTCAGCTTGCCATAAACTAGTGGGATGCGGTTTTGGATTTATGCCGGTGTGCTTCTGATTGGCGGGATGCTGCACGCCCAGCCTTCGTGCCCGCCGACGCCGGTTTACAAGACCTGCGACATGGTCTTCGAACTAGACGCGGCGCAGAAGAATCCGTACCTCTCGGTGGAGTTGCGAGGTGAATTCCGTTCGCCCCGGCACCGGACGCTGATGGTCTACGGATTCTGGGATGGCGCGCGGCGGATGGTGATCCGGTTCGCTCCGAACGAGGTGGGCGACTGGGAGTTCCGCATTACCAGCAACCTGTCACAGTACGACGGCAAACAGGGCACGCTAGCGGCGACCGCTTCCGAAGCGCCGGGGTTCCTGCGTGCAGCCAACATGCATCACTGGGCCTACACCGACAGCAACAAGCCTCATCTTTGGATGGGCGATACAAACTATGATGTGACCGGCGATGCGTTCCACAAGCTGGTGGACGCGCGGGCCGCGGAGAAGTACACCCATCTCCGTGCTTTTGGCGCGGCCTTCACTACGCCTGATATCGCCGCCCTTCAGGCGCTGGATGAACGTGTCCGCTACACGAATGACAAGGGGTTGGTGTTCGACATGGTGCTGGCGAAGACCGTGCCGGAGAGTGAGGCCCAGCGCGACCGCTATATCCGCTACATGGCTGCGCGGTTTGGGGCATATAACGTTACCTGGCAGATCTTCCACGCATTCGAGGAAGTGAAGAACGGCCGGCCGCTGGCGAAGGAGATGGGGATGGCATTGAAGAAGTACGATCCCTATCAGCATCCGAAGACCGCCGGGGCCAATGTGACTTCTTCGCCGATGGCGGGCGATGGGTGGATGGATTACATTGTCTATTCCAGTTCCGACGATCAGCTTGGATCGATTGAGCGCCAACTCTATGCGATGCCGTTTGTGAACGCCGGGCTTGCGGCGAAGGACAACGACTCGCTGCGGAAGCAGTTGTGGAACGCTACCATGAACGGGCAGTACGTGGGATCGGCTCATGTGGACCCGAAGCAGATGACGATTTGGTTCGATTTCTTTTCGGACTCGCGGCATTGGGAACTGGAACCTTACTTCGATGTGGACGGCGGCCGGGCTGTTGCGCTGGAGGGCATCGAATACGTGCTCTATGTGGAGAAGCCCGGGCCGGTGGAAGTGCGCGTGGAGCGGCACGGATACGACGTAGTGTGGATGAATCCACTGACTGGCGAACAGACGAAGCTGAAGAACTACAAGGGCGAGAAGTTTGCGGCGGAACCGCCGGATGCTTCTCACGATTGGGTGCTGTACCTGTCGCGAGAGGGGAAGAAGCAGTCGATGTTGGAGTCTTATAAATTCGACTCGCGCGAGTATTCGCTGGAGCTGCAGCAGATTGAGCAGAACGCGCAGAAGCTGCCGTTTGTGATTGTTGAGCCTTTGCGGGACGAAGTGTCGGCGTCGAAGCCGCCGACTTTCGCGGCCAAGCTGCGGAGGGAGAGCCGGGCTACGCGGTCAATGATGTATCTGTGGACGGGTGAGGTGGTGATTGATGGGCTGGGGTTCCGCGTGTTTGGAACCGGGCGCGAGGGGATCTTTCGGATACCGCCTTTTATGGCTGCTAATTATCCGGCTATTTTGAATGTCCGGCTGGTTGGCATGAATGCGAATGGCAAGGTTTATATGACGGATAAGGTGCTGACGCTTAACCCCTGATGCTGATTCTTTCTTTGGATACTACGGCGCATTTTGGGAGTGTGGCGCTTTTGGACGATGCGGTCTTGGTGGAGGAGGTGCTGCTGCATTCGCCGGAGGGATTCGGACCGGTGCTGTTCGGTCAGATTGAGGCGCTGTTGCGGCGGCATGGGGTGCCGGTGAGGGAGATTGGGTTGTTTGCGGCCGCGGCTGGACCGGGGTCGTTTACAGGGGTGCGGATTGGGTTGACCGCGGCGAAGGGGTTGGCCGAGGCTTGCGCGCGGCCAGTGGTTGGTGTGTCGAATCTGATGGCCCTGGCGGAGTGCGGCACGCTGCCCTTGCGGGCGGCGCTGCTTGATGCCCGCCGGGGTGAGATTTATGGGGCTGTTTACGATGCGGAGCTGAACGCGGTACGGCCTGAGGTGGTGATGCCGTTTGGCCCTTGGGTGACATCGCTGCCTTCGGGGGACGTTGAGTTTGTGTCTACGGATTTGGGGCCGTTTCGGGCTTTGCTTCCGGCGGGTGTGTGTACTGAGCAGCGGGCTTTGGCTGCCGCCGTTGGCCGTGTGGCCTTGCGGATGCCGCGGTTGGATGCGGCTGCCGTGGACGCGAACTACGTGCGGCGGTCTGACGCGGAGCTTTTGTGGAAAGAGTAGCCCCGCGGCCCCCCTGGCCGCAATAAACTAAGTTTTATCCCACACAATGAAATGCTTCCCTGCCATTGGCGCCTGCGGACCAGAAGGCCTTTTTCGAGCACATCAGCAACGGGCGTTTTTCCTCGAAGTTCTTGCGCCTTTCTATGGTGACAGGCTGCCGGAGCAAGACCATCCAAACGCAGCCTCAATCTGGCGTCGGTAATCGGTATCGATCTGTCGAGGTGCCCGCTCGATATACTGCTTGGCGTGGTCGCGAACGGGTCCGCGAAGGCCGCGGAGATAGGTGACTACCTCGTCGACGGACGGAGATCTCTTCATTCGCTCGAACTTCGGCCCGAGTGCTGTCCAAACTACCGCATCCAGCTCGTGAGCCTCGGCCCAAGCGGGTAATCCAGGGATGTTGTCAGCGGGCATGTCTCCGCGCTTCCAATCGCCAATGTCCGACACCGGGTTCTTCGCAGTGATTCCTTCTCGATTGCGGAGTTCGCTTCCGGCTTCCGGAAGTTCAACCGTCGTCATGTGCGCCCACAAAACCCTCAATGGCGTCGCGGGTGGATCGATCACCAACGTCATGCGGCCATCAGACGACTTCCGCGTAAACTCTATTGGCACGAAGGGGCCGTCCTTGAACCACTCGCGGCGTATGGGTAGCTCCCGAGGATTCCAAACCAGCGACCCCCACCCCAGGCACGCAATTCTCATCACAGCTCACCCGCCCTTTGGCAAAAGCAACTCGCGCGCGGGGGGGCGACGCGGCCTTTCTGAATTACGGCTCATGTTTCCTTGAAAATGTCATTCATTTTCTCCTTAAATCTCGGCCGCAGATCTTCGCTGGAGGGGTCCCGCAACTTCTGGAGATAAGACTCGAACTCCTTCTTGATTGCATCGTAGAAAAGCGTCCGATTTAGGGCAAAGCCCCCTGCTGGTTGCTCCTCGGCGATTTGCCCAACCGGCTCGTCTCTCCAGGTAACCCATTTTCTTGTCTCGGCGTCATGGAGGATGCCGTTCCTTACGCCGTTTACGAACGCTCGGGCAATTTTATCTTCGCGGAAAGTCCCACTAAATGCGGGCCGGCTAAGAAACGACTTGAATTGCTCAGTTGTTCCCGATGGAGGCTTAACGCAAGATGCATTTGGAAAAAGACACGGCCCGGTTGGAGTAACCGAACGAGTGGGCTCTTGTCGGAATCCCTGGAGCGTGTCGATGAGTATGCAACAAAGAGCCACGATCGAAAAGCCCGGGATACAGTGATCTTTCCTCCCTTGCGTTAGAGGCTCATGAACTGGCTTGGTGTCCGCAGCAATAAGGGCATCGATACTGGTGAAGAAGCGCTCCCTCATTCGTCTCTCAAAAACGCCGATCGCCTCTGGCCACGCGCTTTCATCGCCAGCCTCGAGCCTCCTCTTAAGATCTGGCCACTTGCTACTCGGAAAGTCAAAGCAGAGATTAGCTTCCATAAGGGCAAGTGTTGATCATACATCGGTTCGGCGCCTCGAGCTGTTTGCATCTGTCACGAAGCCGCGTAATCCGTTACGAGCGGATGTGGACTTGGGCCATGGCCAGTGGCCGCCGCCGAATTACGAAGCAATCGGGAGTTGAGAATCTCGTGATAGGAAGTCTGGCTCGCCGGAAGAGCGACTGAACAGCCCGGGGCGACACTAACTACTACGGGCGCGCGCGTCTGCCTCTATCTACCGTGGTTGGTACTTGGTCCCGAGGTTTGGCCTGTTAAACGGCCTTTGCGTTCATGTGGTCGGTCTGTTGGAACTAGGTTGTTACTAGTTCGGCTGCTTCGCCGGCGGTGAAGTAGACGCAGTCCGGGTGATGGAAGACAAGCGCGCTTACGCTGGCTTCTGGTTCCATCATCATGCCCTCGGTTAATTCGACGCCGATTTCTTCCGGGCGGAGGAGTTGGAAGAGGCCCACCTGATCGTCTAAATTTGGGCAGGCCGGGTAGCCGAAGCTGTAGCGGTTGCCACGGTACCGGGATGTAAAGCGTTCCTGCATGGTCATCGTCGCGGGGTCCGGGAAGCCCCAGTCTTCGCGGATTCTGCGGTGCAGCCACTCGGCGGTGGCTTCAGCGGTTTCTATGGCGACGGCTTGCACCGCGTGGGCTTTGAAGAACTCGCCGGCGTTCTTGGCTTCTTCGTATTTGCCGCGGACGCCCTCTCCGGCCGTTACTACGAACATCGCCATGTGGTCGCGCTTTCCGCCGGACGGCTCCATGATGTAGTCGCTTAGGCAGAGGCCTTCGACTCTGGCCTGGCGGCCGAACTGGAAGGTGTGAATCGGTTCCTTGGCGCCGGGGGCAAAAAGATGGATTGCGTTGCCGTCGCGTTCAGCTTCGAAGAACTGCCAGACTGCGCGGACCTTCATGAACTTTTTGGATTCTTCTTTCACAGCCTCCACTTGATGGAAGAGGTCGAGTGCTTTCCCGTCGCGTTCGGCTATGCGCTTTTCGAATCCGCCCTTGAGGCCCAGGTGATGGCCATAGAGCATGTTGGGATTGATGTAACTCCAGACCTCAGTTAGCTGGGGCACGTCGCGAACTTTGCGGTCGAGATAGGGGACCGGAGGAATTGGGACCTTCGTTGAGACTTTTACGCTGCGGGTCTGCGATACCGGAATGCGTTCGTCCGCGAGGTGGTCTACGGCTTCCACGAATTCGGTGAAGGTGTGTTTGCGTAGCGACTCCTCTCTGGTCGCCGGATCCATGATCTCATTCAGCAAGCGGAGCCCGGTCATGGCGTCCTTTGCGTAGAACGTGGGCGAGGTGTAGCTGGGTCCGATCTTGGTGTTGGTGTATTTTTCAGAGAGGGCGGCGCCGCCTACCAGCAGCGGTACGTTGATGCCGGCTTCCTTCAGATCGTTGGCAGTGATTACCATCTGCTGGGCGCTCTTGACTAGAAGACCCGAGAGACCGATGGCGTGCGGCGTGTGATCGTGAAAGGCTCGGACCAGGACGTCCGGCGCCACTTTGATTCCCAGATTGATTACTTCGTAGCCGTTGTTGCTTAGGATGATCTCGACCAGGTTCTTGCCGATGTCGTGGACGTCGCCTTTCACTGTGGCCAAAATGATCTTGCCGCGCGAGGCTGTGTCGGCCTTCTCCATGAAGTTTTCCAGGTGATTGACCGCCGCCTTCATCGCCTCGGCGGATTGCAGAACCTCGGCCACGATGAGTTCGTTGGCATTAAAGAGCCGGCCCACTTCGGCCATCCCTGTCATGAGCGGGCCGTTGATGATGTCTAGCGGATTGGCTCCTTCGCCCCGCTTCAGCTCGAGGTCTGGAATGAGGCCGTCTTTGGTGCCTTCGATGATGTAGTTGGCTAACCGCTGGTCGAGCGGCAGGTCGGCCTGTTTCTCCTTGACCTTAGCCGTGGCGCCGCGGAAATGCTCGGCGATGGCGGCGATGTGGAATTGATTGACCTTTGCGCGGGCTTCCTTGGATTGCTCACGCCAGTCTTGCGGGATAGCGGACAACCCGCCCTCCTTGGGAGGGGTGTTGAAGAGCAGATTTTCGGCTAACAGCCGCTCGTGTGGCGGAATGGAGGCGAAGCGTTCGAGCTTTTCCGCGTTCACGATTGCCAGGTCCAGGCCAGCTTTCGTGCAGTAATACAGGAACACGGAATTGACTACTTCGCGGGCGGACGCCGGCAGTCCGAACGAGATGTTGGAGACGCCGAGAACCGTTTTTACATATGGAATTTGAGACTTGATCAGCCGCAGCGATTCGATGGTTTCCACCGCGCCGCCAATGTAGTTTTCATCGCCGGTGGCGCAGGGGAAAACCAGTGGATCGAGAATGATGTCTTCGGGGGCTATGCCGAATTTTGCGGTCAGAATTTCTACCGACCGCTGCGCTACGGATAGTTTGCGTTCGCGGGTGAAGGCTTGGGCTTGCAGCTTGTCTTCGTCGATGCAGCCCACTACCAACGCCGCGCCGAAGGCTTTGGCCATCGGGCAGATGCGCTCGAATTTCTCTTCGCCGTCTTCCAGGTTCACCGAATTGATGATGCTCTTGCCCTGGCAGTACGTCAGCGCTAGTTCGATGGCCTTTGGATCCGTAGTGTCGATCATGACGGGCGCGTGGACTTTGCGGATGAGTTTTTCGTAGAAGTGCGGGATGTCGTCCATCTCTTCGCGGTCGGTGGACTGCAAGCAGACGTCAACAATGTGCGCCCCGTTTCGGACTTGGCGGCGGGCGATGTCGGTGGCTTCCTCCCACTTCTCTTCCGCGATCATATTCTTGAAGAGACGCGATCCGATTACGTTGGTTCGCTCGCCTACGATCAGCGGGCGGGTGGTCTCGTCGGCCTCAACCAGATCGATACCGGAGTAATACGATCGATGCCTGGACGGCGGCGCCGGCCTGGGCTTGCGTCCGTTCACCGCGCCGGCGATCGCCGTGATGTGGGCAGGCGTTGTGCCGCAGCATCCGCCTACGAAATTCAACCAGCCGTGGTCTACGAATTTTGCCAACTGAGCGGCTACCGAACCGGGGGTTTCGTCGTAGCGGAGGTCCTCGTTGGGAAGACCGGCGTTGGGATAGCAGGAAATGCGAGTCGAAGCCATTTCGTGAATGGTCCGAAGGTGGTCGGTCATGAACTCGGGACCGGTGCCGCAGTTGAGTCCGATGGACAACAGGTCGGCGTGGGAAACGCTGGCGCAGAACGAATCGGCCGTCTGGCCGCCCAGCATGGTGCCCATGGGTTCAATGGTTCCCGAGACCATGACGGGGACTTTGTAGCCGATTTCGCGTTCTACCTTTTGGATTGCCAGCAGAGCGGCTTTTACGTTTCTGGTGTCCTGTTGGGTTTCTACTAATAAGATATCGGCGCCGCCTTCTACCAGGGATTTCGCCTGTTGATAGAAGTTCTCCACCAGTTCGGTGAAGGTGATGCCGCCGGTTACGGTGATGGCCTTGGTGGTGGGGCCGATGGAGCCTGCTACGAAACGAAGCCGATCTGGCGTGGAGAGTTCGGCTGCGGCCTCCCGCGCCAGGCGTGCTGAAGCGAAGTTTAGCTGGTGCGAGTGGTCCTGGAGGTCGTATTCGGCCAGCACTACCTTGGTCCCGCCGAAGCTGTTGGTTTCGACTATGTCCGCGCCGGCTTCAAAGTAGGCTTTGTGGACGCCTTTCACTATGTCTGGACGTGTTACGACGAGGTTTTCATTGCAGCCTTCGAGGACGGGGCCCCCGAAGTCTTCCGCGGTGAGGTTGGCCTGCTGCAGCATGGTCCCCATGGCGCCATCGATTACGAGGATGCGGGTGTTGAGGGCGTCGTAAAGGGCTTGTTGCCGGAGCTTATGGTCTTCCATTGAATATCCGATTTTAACATTGGGGCTTCCGGGGATTCAGGGGCGGGTTGCTCTGAGAAGACCATATGGCCACGATGAATGGGATGAATCGGATGAGCGGTGTCGTGGCGATGGATTGCTTTTGCGAAACGGAGCCGGTTGGTTGGTTTTGGTGGCGCTCGGATTGGAGTCTGCGGAGTTCGGTGATCGCCTTTTAGTAAGAGGTTTCGATGGCGGTTTCGTGGCGGCGCAGATTGTCGAAGGCTTTGGAACTGGCGTGGAAGGCGGCAGCGGTTGCTACGCCGGGGCCGGTTGGAAGCATTTCGATGCGTCCACCTTGTACGGCTTTCGAGCTGGAAAAGCTGAGAGTGGATGGGCTTACCATTTCCAAAGCGCGGGAACATGCTGGTGCGGTTCGGGAAACGTCTTACCGGGGCGCGGGCCATGGCGAAAATGACTGGCGCGCCGTTTGCCGATGAGGGCCGAACGGGGTTGGTCTATGACGCCGGGACCGCAATCCATATCAAGAGCGGGGTGAGATACTACGGTCGAGATGAAACAACTTTCCGAACAGTTAGTGAACGCGATTGTGGCGGCGGATTTACGGTTGCGGAATATCGAAGACTCCGAGGCCGCGCTTAAGACGGCGCCTGAGGTTTGGTCTAAGAAAGAGTTGTTGGGGCATCTGATCGATTCGGCGTCGAACAATCATCAGCGGTTTGTGCGGCTGCAACTGGCGGACGATTTACGGTTGCCGAAGTATGAGCAGGAAGGCTGGGTGCGGGTGCAGGGTTATCAAGCCGCTGACTGGGTTTCGCTGGTTGCACTTTGGCGGGCTTACAATCTGCATCTGGCACGGTTGATTCGCGATGCCGCGCCGGATGCGCTGCAACACACTTGCCGGGTGGGCGATGGCGATACGGTGACGCTCCAGTTCTTGATGGAGGACTACCTGGTCCACCTGGAGCATCATTTGTTGCAACTGCTATAGGGCGACTGCGACCGGTTCCTGATCGGCGAGGGCGACGTCACCCTCGTTGAAGCTGTAACCGAAACCGCGGACGGACCGAATTAGCGACGGGTTGGTAGGGTCGCTTTCCGTTTTCTGGCGCAGGCGGAGAATGTAGACGTCGACGGTGCGGTCGGTTACCGCGCGATCATGGCCCCAAACTGCGTCGAGGAGCTGCTCGCGGCTGAAGACTACACCCGGGCGGCTCATCAGAAATTCGAGTAGGCGGAATTCGGTGGCGGTTAGCGCTAGCACTGCGCCGTTCAATTTTACGCGGCAACTGGTGCGGTCGAGTTCCAGGCCGCCGGATTTTAGTACGCGGGTGGGAGCTACCTGGCCGCGGAATTGGATTTTGATGCGGGCGATCAGTTCGCGGATGAAGAATGGCTTGACGATGTAGTCGTTTGCGCCCAGTTCGAGGCCTACGATGCGATCGGTTTCCGAGGCACGCGCGGTTAAGAAGATGACCGGGAGATGCGCCAGTTCGGGATGGCTGCGGATTCCTTTGCAGATGTCGAGGCCGTCCGAATCAGGGAGCATGATGTCGAGCAGGATCAGATCGGGGCGTTCCCGGCGGCAGAGTTCGATGGCGCCCTTTCCGGTTTGGGAGCCGACCAGCATGAAGCCTTCCTTTTCCAGGTTGTACTTCAACAGCGCGTATAAGTCCGAGTCGTCTTCAATTAACGCGATTTTCTTCATAATCTGAAGGTAGCTGTCTT
>JANXXV010000050.1 GCA_025350445.1 Bryobacteraceae bacterium
CCCAGGTCGACCCAAAGGCTGCCCAGGTCTTTCAGAATCTTTTCCGGTTGAACGGAAGTCGCCGCGATCATGGAGTTCTCCATACATGCCCGCGCCGTGCCAGCATCTCCTCAGACGCCTTCGGACCCCAGGTGCCCGCTGCATAGTTCGGGAAATCGGCGGGGTTGGTTGCGCGGTAATCGAGGATCGGTTGCACCGCCGACCAGCTTGCTTCCACCATATCCTGCCTTGTGTATAGTGTGGCGTCGCCCACCATCGCATCCACCAGCAATGTTTCATACGCGGAGGGAGAGCGCGAGCCGAAGCTGGTGCCGTAGTTAAAGTCCATCGACACTGGACGCAAGTGCATTCCTTCGCCGGGATCCTTCGAAAGGAAGCGCAGCGAGATTCCCTCTTCAGGCTGTATGCGGAGGATCAGTAAGTTCGGCCGGGCGCTTGGCGCCGTGTCCGCGCCATTTCTGTCGAAGGGAGAATGCGGCGCCGCATTGAACTGAATCGCAATGTCCGTCACGCGCTTCGGCAGCCGCTTTCCACTTCGTATGTAGAACGGAACATCGGCCCACCGCCAGTTGTCGATAAACACCGTGACCGCGGAATACGTGTCGGTCTGTGAATCGGCGCTCACCCCTTCTTCCTGCCGGAACCCCGGGGCGTCTTTATTCCCGATGCTCGCCGGACCATACTGCCCGGCGACACTGAACAGCGGAACCTCTTCCGGTTTGATGCGGCGAATGGACCGCAGCACTTTCGCGCGCTCATCGCGAACCAGATCGGATTCAAACACTGCGGGCGGTTCCATCGCAATAGTCGACATCACCTGCAGCAAATGGTTTTGTATCATGTCCCGCAGCGCGCCGGCTTCCTGATAATACGAACCTCTGCCTTCCACACCGATCGACTCGGCGGCGGTGATCTGAACGTGATTGATGTAGCGCCGGTTCCAAAGCGGCTCGAAAATTCCGTTTCCAAACCGGAAGGCGAGCACATTTTGGACGGTTTCTTTTCCCAGATAGTGATCGATGCGGTACACCTGCGGTTCGGAAAAGACTTCGTGGAGTTTGTTGTTCAACGAACGCGCCGTGGCTAGATCGTGGCCGAATGGTTTTTCGACGACGATTCTGCGCCAGCCCGGTCCTTGCGCCAATTTGGCGCGCCCGATTCCGTTGATGGCCGCTTCGTAATGGCTCGGTTGGGTGGAGACGTAGAACAGAACGTTGCCTTCCGTCTTGCGCGTCTGTTCGATCTCTTCCAGCTTCTTACCCAGTAGCTTAAAGCACTCCGGGTCGTTAAGATCGCCCGCATAGTAGGAAAGGCTCTTTGAGAAATCGTTCCACAGGCCTTCGTCGATGGGAGTGTTGTCGACAAACTCGTTTAGAGCCTCGCGCATCTTCGCGCGAAACTGTTCGTCCGTCATCGCGGTGCGGGAGTTTCCGATTACCGCAAACCCCTGCGGAATGCGGCGGTCATAGGCAAGCCGGTACAGCGCCGGAATCAGTTTGCGCTTGGTAAGATCGCCGTTTGCTCCGAAAATGACGATGGCGCAGGGTGGAACGCGGCGTTCAAAGCGGAGTGGGTCCTGGAACGGATTCGCGGCAGGCATGTCCTTCAAAGTAGCACGCCCCATCGTAGTAAGATCCAGTCATGCAAGAACTCGGGAAGAGAAAGGTTCTCGCAGTACTGGACGACCTGTTTTTTAGAGTAAAGATTGAAGCTGCCGCCAGGCAGGAAGGGCTCGCGGTAGATTTCGTGCAAACGGAGAAGGATGTCTTTGCGAAAGCGTCCGAGGACCCGCTGTTGATTATTCTGGATCTGAATTGCCTGAGCGTGCAGCCGTTAAGTTTGATTGCCGCGTTGAAGGCGAGCGATGAAACGAAGGGGATCAGTCTGCTGGGCTATGTATCGCATGTGCAAGAGGAATTGAAACGGAAAGCGCTTGATTTCGGATGCGACACGGTGATGGCGCGGTCCGCATTCTCACAGAATCTTCCACAAATCTTGAGGCAGCATGGCGGAGCCGCTGGAACGGCGGCTCCGCCATGTTTGTAGCGGATTAGGACCAGCAAAGGGAGCTGATTTTCTTGAACTTTGCCAGGCTGATGAGGCCGGTGGCGCAGAGCAGCAGAGTTGCCACTTCGGGTGTGGCACCGCCGCCCCCGCCGCCGCCGCCGCCGGATGCGGTTGCGGTGGAGAAATTATCTATCTCTGGGCGGCCATTTATCGGAACGAAAAGATCGATGAAATTGATCGGCGTGTCGCTGGTCATACCGAAAAACGCCGCCGTTGGGAACGCGAATGTAGGCGCTAGGCAAGCCGTTGAGCAGGCGCCGCCATTGATCGTTATGGAATAGTTGCCCGTAACGCCGTTTCCCAGCATCAGGTCTGTGCCCCAGGCGGTGACGGCGGTTGCAAATGACATATGAAAGTGGGCTAGCGCCCCCTGATACACTTCGCCCCTAAGAATCGCCCCGCCAGTGCCCCAGTTGTAGTACGGTGAACCGGGCCCGAAGGTAGAAACAGTTAACCCATATGGTGCCGACGTGTTGTCGTAGCCTGTAAACGTCACGCCGTCGAGAGTGATCCCAGTGACTGCATTCAGATTCAGGTTGCCATCCGGCCCCGGGGGTGTATACCCCGCAACAGCCGTGTCGAACGTTGTAGTGGTAACTCCCGAAACGGCTGCCGTCCACGAGGAGCGCGAAGAGTACTCCACTGTGGTTGCAAAGAGAGGAGTGGCGGCTGCCGCGAGTCCGAGGATAACGAGGTAGTTGATAAGTCTTGTGCTTGTCTTCATGGATTCTGCCCTTTTGAGAGTATTCACGAGGAAGCGCACCTCTCCGCACTGGAGATGTCACTCCAGGTGAGGCATTCGCCGCATACGATCAATATCGTTGTGATTCTAAGGTTAAGTGCGGATGATGGAAAATACTCTCGCACCGATTACCCCTAGGCAAAAGTCTGAGCCTAGGATTGTGTCTTCAAAATAGCCAGACAGCATTTAGGACGGCCCCCCCGGGTCCGCGCCGAGGGTGTGCCCAGCATGGGCAGAATCTAATTGGATGAAAGGAGCCAATCGGGGCCGATGACGGCAACCGTAGCGAAACGCAAGGCGTAAGAGGCGAGGCGAAGCTGAAAGAAGCG
>JANXXV010000548.1 GCA_025350445.1 Bryobacteraceae bacterium
TTCTCTGCCGGAACTGATGTGTCTGGTTTGCCCGACGATCAATTCGTACAAGCGGACGGTGCCGGGAACGTGGGCGCCGGTCAACTCGACTTGGGGTGAGGACACGCGCACCAGTGCCGTTCGGTCTATACCAGGCAGCGCGAAGTCAAGCCGCATCGAACTTCGTCTGTCCGGCGCGGATATCAATCCGTATCTGGCGATGGCCGCCTCGCTAGCCGCGGGCTTGGAAGGGATCGAGCGGAAGCTTGTTCCGCCAGCCCCGGTCACGAATGCCTACGCCGCGCCGTCCGATGCGCCGCTGCCCAAGAATCTGGGTGATGCGGTGAAGCTGTTCCGCGCCAGCGCCATGGCCCGCAAATGGTTTGGCGGCGAGTTTGTGGATCACTACGCCGCCACGCGCGAGTGGGAAGTCCGGCAGTTTGAAAAAGCAGTTACCGATTGGGAACTGGCACGCTACTTCGAATCTATATGAGTCTTTCTACCTTTTCCTTTCCAACGACGATCCTGTTCGGCTCCGGAGCCATTGAGAAGCTGCCGCAGGAGCTTGCCAGGCGAGGCGTGAAGCGGCCGCTGATTGTGACCGATCGGGGCTTGGTGAACACGCCGGTTTTCGCGCGCATCCGCGGCTTTATGGCCGATGCCCCGGTGTTCTCCCAAGTGGATCCGAACCCGACCGAGATGAACGTGCTCGACGGAGTTGCGGCCTATCACCGTGAGAATTGCGACGGCGTAGTGGGAGTGGGAGGCGGTTCGCCGATTGACGCCGCAAAGGCGATTGCGTTCAAGACCTCGCACCCGCTGGACCTGGCGGAATACGACGATCTGATCAATGGCGGCAACAAAATCACCGGACCCATTCCGCCGTTCATCGCGGTGGCGACCACTGCCGGCACCGGAAGCGAAGTGGGCCGCTCCACGGTGATCACGATTGCCAAGACGAATCGCAAAACGGTGATCTTCAGCCCGTGCCTGATTCCGGTGCTCGCATTGGACGACCCGGATCTGACGGTCGATATGCCGCCGCACATCACCGCCGGAACGGGAATGGATGCGTTCACGCACAACGTGGAGGCATACATTTCCAAGGGCTTTCATCCGATCTGCGATGCCATCGCGCTGGGAGGCGCAAGGCTGGCGTCTGAGAATTTGCCGCGCGTCACCAAGGACCCGAAAGACATCGAAGCCCGCGGCAATATGATGCTGGCTTCCATGATGGGCGCCATCGCATTTCAGAAGGGACTGGGCGCTACGCACTCACTGGCCCATCCGCTCTCTACCGAATTCGGCATGCACCACGGGACGACGAACGCCGTTCTATTGCCGGTGGTTCTGGAGTTCAACAAACCGTTTTGCGAACAGCGCCTTGGCGATCTGGCGAAGGTGTTCGGCGTGGACGATGCCATTGAGCATGTCCGCGGGTTGAACCGTATTCTGGGCATTGCGCCACGGCTCCGCGATCACGGGATTACCGAGGAGTCGCTCCCGATGCTGGCCGCCAAAGCGTTTGAGGATGGCTGCCACCAGTTGAACCCGCGGCCTTGTACGCAGGAGGATCTGCTGACGCTATACCGGCTGGCCTTCTAGAGATTGCTTCTCACCGCATCGCCGATCTCACTCGCCGGGGGGCTGCTCCGGCGACGATCTGGAAGAATACCAGTCCGGTTATCGACGGTTCCACGAAATAACAGGGTTACTACGCGCCCGACGAACCCAAGTTAATCTCAAAGCCGACCTTGAACGGCTGCATGAGGTAAGCGTGGCACCCGCGTATCGCGCGTTCGGCGGCCTGACGGTGATCCTCGGCGGCCACGGTTAGTTCGGCCAGCTTTGGGCGGATTTCGTCCACCCAATCGGCGGAAGGCGCTGGTTCGCGAACTTTGCAGGTGGGTTTGCGGCTCGCCTTCTAGACCGCTTGCCGATCTACCGCATCCAATGAGGTAAAATGAGTCATTGGATGGAAAAACCTTGGTTGCACCGCTACGCGATCCTGTTAGCGGTTTGCACTTTATTCCTTGTAGCAGCAGGCGCATCGGTAACCAGTAATCAAGCCGGACTCTCAGTGCCGGACTGGCCATTGTCCTATGGCAAGGTCATGCCGGAGATGAAAGGCGGCGTG
>JANXXV010000579.1 GCA_025350445.1 Bryobacteraceae bacterium
AGTCGGTCGCGCCAAGCGCGTACGCCATCTTCTTCTCGTCGATGACCGAAGTGATTATGACGGGTATTCCGGAGGTGGCTGGAGTGCTGCGCAATTTGTATAACGTCTCCCAGCCGCTTTTTCCAGGCATCAACAAGTCGAGCAGGATCACGTCGGGTTTTGCGTCGCGCGCGACACGCAGGCCTTCGTCTCCAGAGCCCGCGGTTAACGGTTTGAAGCCTTCCGACTCCAGGTAACTGACAACCAACTCGCGGGACGACTCATCGTCCTCCACCACCAGCACAAGCGCCGGTTCCAGACTCGGTTGTTCTTCGCCGCCGCTGGAGTCTGTCCGCGGGATGGTGAAGAAGAATTCACTGCCGGCGCCGAGTTCGCTTTCCAGCCAAATGTGCCCGCCGTGCTGCTCCACCAGACGCTTCGTAATGGCGAGCCCAAGTCCGGTACCTTCGCGAACGCCTTTGGTGGTGGACGCCACTTGGCGAAAGGTTTGGAATATCGATTCGTGCTCTTCCTTCGCGATTCCGATTCCGGTATCCGCAACCGAAATGCGGATCTGGTCGGGCAAGGTAGCCGAACGAACTATGATCCTGCCTCCCTCCCTGGTGAACTTGACCGCGTTGCTGAAGAGGTTGAAAATGATTTCCTTGAATCGAATCCGGTCGGCGAAGATATTCAAGTCCGGCTGAATCTCGTCTAAGAGTTCGATGCCCTTGTGATTGGCTAGCGGGCGGATGCTGGAAAGCACCTCGGCCATTGCGGCGCCGAGGGCAAACGATTCCTGCCGCAGTTCCAGCTGCCCGGCTTCGATCTTCGACAAGTCGAGGATGTCGTTAATGAGCTCCAGCAGGTGGTGCGCACCCTGGTGAATGTGGCTGGTGAACCGTTTCTGTTTGCCATTCAGGCCACCGGCGCTTTCCTCCGCGAGCAGTTCAGAGAACCCGATGATCGCGTGGAGCGGAGTGCGAAGTTCATGGCTGACGCTGGCAAGGAACTCGCTCTTGAGCACATTTGCCCGTTCCACTTCGAGGTTACGTAGCTCGAGCTGCTGATTTGCCGCCGCCAGTTCCTCGGTTCGCCGCTCCAGATTCTGGTTGAGAGTGCGGATCTGCTCCTCAATGCGTTTCCGTTCGCTGACGTCCCGGATGATGCACATCACGCGCCCTCGGCCGTCGGCAACAGAGACGGGGCTCAAATTGATGTCTATGGCGCATTCCGTGCCATCCTTGCGGAGCGCAAAAAGATCCAGACCCGTGCCCATCGGCCGGGTTTTGGGACGGACGGCGTAATGCGCTCGATGGGTGGCGTGACCGGCTCGAAAGCGCTGCGGAAGTAACATTTCAATTGGCTGCCCTGCCATTTCGGCGCGGGTCCAGCCAAAGAGTTTCTCCGCTTCGTTGTTGGCAAGAACGATGCGCCCCTCGGCGTCCACCTCCAGAATGGGATCGGGGGCGATATCGAGCAGATTTCGAAACCGCTCGGCCGCCTGGGCGTCGGATGGCAACTGTTGATCTAAATTCACTGCGGTTGTCCTAGGCACGTTGGATGCCGGAAGTTTGCCGTGGCCGGGGGCTGATTTTGAGTAAATTCACGCTGCCCGCAGCGTGAAATCCCCCATACCTCATGCGACAACTTCGCGAATCACTTCGCCGGAAACGTCGGTCAGCCGGATATTGCGGCCGTTGTAGGGGAAGGTGAGTTTGTCATGATGGAGGCCGAGCTGGTGAAGAACGGTGGCATGCAGATCGTTGATGGTCTTCTTACTTTCGACCGCCGCATAGCCGTATTCGTCGGTAGCGCCTACAATGGCGCCGCCTTTGATTCCGCCGCCGGCCATCCACACGGAAAAGCCGTAAGGGTTGTGGTCGCGGCCGTTCATCTTTTGCGAGATAGGCATGCGTCCGAACTCGCCGTGCCAAAGAATGAGCGTGGAATCGAGCAGGCCGCGGGCTTTCAGGTCGGTCATCAACCCGGCGATGGGCTTGTCGGTTTCGGCGCAGTGCATTCCGTGGTTCAGTTCCAGATCCCAGTGGGCATCCCAGCTTTCGGTAAAGTTGCCGCCGCCGGAAAAGATCTGCACAAAGCGCACGCCGCGTTCGACGAGCCTGCGTGCCATCAGCGCCTGCCGGCCGACGTGATCGGTGGGCTCTTCGCCTACGCCGTAGAGCGCGCGGGTGGCGGCCGTTTCCTTTTTCAGATCGACGGCATCGGTGGCTTCCGTTTGCATCTGGAACGCGAGTTCGTAGGATTGAATGCGGGCCGATAGTTCGTAGTCGTGCGGGTTCCTGGCCAGATGCTGCTGGTTGTACTGGGCGAGAAGATCGAGCCAGCGCCGCTGCCGCTCCGGCGTCATTTCCTTTGGCGGTTTCAGATCCACGATTGGGTCGCCAGTGGAGCGGAAGGGAGTGCCTTGATAGGCGGCCGGCATGAAGCCGTTGCCCCAATTGGGTGCGCCGCCGATGGGGCCGCCGCGGGGATCTGAAAACACGACGAACGCGGGGAGATTCTGGTTTTCAGTTCCCAGGCCGTAAGTGATCCAACTACCCATGCTGGGATAGCCGCCCTGAATAAAGCCGGTGTTCATCTGGAACAGCGCCGGTGCGTGATCGTTGCTGATGGACCGCATGGAGCGAATGAGCGCGATCTCATCCACCTTCTTCGCTACGTGGGGAAAGAGTTCAGAGAC
>JANXXV010000600.1 GCA_025350445.1 Bryobacteraceae bacterium
GGTCGAGGTGGACCGCGATATGATCCGTCCCATATAATTCTTTCGCCTCAGCATCGTTTTTCCCGCGACAAATCCAAATAGATCCGGAGGGAATTTAACATGGCAGTAACCAAACCCCGCAATCGCAGTCTCATTTTTCGCCTCACGCAGGATGAATACGAAGCGCTTCAGGTGGCCTCCACTGATGAAGGGGCGCGCAGCCTCTCAGAGTTTGCGCGCGTCAAGCTTTTCGGCGCGTTAGCCACTCCGCCGCTCCATACGGAACTGTCGGCGTTGCGCAGCACCATGGCGCGCCTGGCCGAGAGGCTGGAGAAAAGCTGATGCGGGCGCTCGCATTGTTCTGCCTGCTGGCGACAACGGCGCTGGCGCAACGGACTCCTTCGCTCATGGAGGAAGTTGGTCATGACAATCTTCCGGCCCAGCGATTGGGGGTGGATGACCTAGTCGCCGTCTCGGTTTACGACGCCCAGGAACTCACGCGAAGCGTTCGCGTGGAGCAAGACGGAGCTATTTGGCTTCCCCTGCTTAAGGAAGGTATCAAAGCCGCCGGGCAGTTCCCGCGCGATCTCGAAACCTCGATAGCGGAAGCACTCCGGGCCGGGCAGATTCTGGTGGATCCCATCGTCAAGGTCACCGTAGTCGAATACCACAGCCGCCCCATTGCAGTGATGGGCGCGGTGAAGAAGCCGCTCACGTTTCAGGCGGTGGGCGCAGTCACTCTCTTGGATGCGCTCGCGAAAGCCGAGGGCCTGAGCGCCGATGCCGGTACAGAAGTCATCGTGAGCCGGCCGCGCGGAGAAGAGAGCACGGCGCTGCTCGAACGAGTCTCACTCACTCGACTCTTGCGGGATGCCGATCCGGCGGTCAATACCGTGCTGCACGGCGGCGAGGAGATTCGCGTTCCGGAAGCGGGGAAGATTTTCGTGGTTGGAAACGTGCGTAAACCGGGGGCCTTTCCGGTGCGGGACGCAGCCGATCATTCGGTGCTGAAACTAGTGGCGCTTTCCGAAGGCCTGATGCCTTACGCCGCAAACGAAGCCTATATTTACCGCCGCAACGAGAACGGGGACAAACAGGAAATCGCCATTCCGCTGGCGCGCATCATGGGACGCAAGGAGCCCGATGTTCCCCTGCAGGTGGATGATGTGCTGTACATCCCCGATAACAAGACGCGCCGCAACGCGGCAAGTATCATCGACCGCATAGCCAGTTTTGGTACATCGACGGCCTCCGGCGTCTTGATCTGGGGTCACTAGGTTCTAATTCCTATGCGGAAACTTGAAAACAACCTGCCCGTGCCGGCGGATTCCTTCCGCCAGGCGCCCGTTCCTCTCACGCTCGATGCCGAGTTTGAGGTGCAGCCTCCCCATGTTCCGCTGGCGCATTATGTATGGATTCTGCGGCGGCACGTCTGGAAAATCGCAGCGTTCGTGGCGGCGATCGTTATAGCCACGCTGATTGTTTCGCTGCGGCTGACGCCGGTCTATGAATCTACGGTGGTGATCGATATCGACCGGCAGATGCCTACCGGCGTGCTTGGTGAAGAAGCGGCGCGCGTCGCCACCAACGATGCCGATCAGTTCATCGCCACGCAGGTTAAGCTGATTGAGTCCGATTCCGTGCTGCGGCCGGTAGTGGATAAATTCCATCTGCGCGAGGTGGAACAGAACGCACTCGAGGAAGCGATCGACGATTCCGCTACTAGCCGGGAAGCTCCCATCATCCTTAAACACTTGAAAGTGACTCGCCCGCCGAACACTTATATTTTGCAGATCAGCTACCGCTCCGCCAATCGCCAGCTTGCCGCCGATGTCGCAAATGAACTCGCGCAATCCTACCTGGCGCATACTTATCGCATCCGCTATCAGGCGACCGCGGGATTAAGCCAATTCATGGAACGGCAATTGGAAGAATTGCGGGCCAAGATGGAGCAATCGAGCGGCGCACTGATCCAGTTCGAGAAAGAGCTGAACATCATCAATCCCGAGGAGAAGACCAACATTGTCTCCGCCCGCCTGATGGATCTCAATCGCGAATACACCAAGGCCCAAGCCGACCGAGTCAGCAAGGAAGCCGCTCATAATTCCGTGCAAGGGGGCGCGCTCGAGGCAGTGCAGGCGTCGACGCAAGGGGACGCACTCAAGAAGTTGACCGAGGATCTCGACCTCGCCGAGCAAAAGTTTGCGGAAGTGAAGAATCACTATGGCATGAACCATCCGGAGTATAAGAAGGCCCAGTCCCGCGTGGAGGAATTGCAAGCCCAGATTCTACGCACCCAAAGCAACGTCCAGCAGCGCGTTGAGGTGGAGTATCGCGAGGCGGGCGACCGCGAAAACATGTTATCGGCGGCGGTTCAGGAGACTAAGACTGAGTTCGACCAGCTCAACGCACATTCCTTCGAATATCAGACCCTGAAGCGCGAAGCCGAGGGCGACAAGAAGCTCTACGAAGAGCTCATCCGCAAAATTAAGGAAGCCGGCATCAATGCCAGTTTCCAGAACAGTTCTATTCGGGTGGCGGATCCGGCGCGGCCGGGATTGAAGCCGGTTTTTCCAAAGATCTGGCTGAATATATTGCTGGCTTTCCTTTTTGCAACGTTTCTCGCGGTCGGTGCGGCGGTGCTTGGCGACGTGCTGGATAATACCGTGCGTAATCCCGATCAAGTTACGCGGCTGATGAACGTCGAAGTCATCGGGTCCTTACCGGCAGTGAAGGAATGGCGCCGCCGTCTTAGTCCGATGGTCGGCCATGTAAACGGTAACGGAGCCAGTTCGAAAGGAGTCCCTCTAAATCGAAAGGGCGGCCCTTCAAAAGGGCCGGCCGTAAGAAGCGAACATGGTTACCCTACGCTCTCCACTTATGAGGAAGCGATCCGAACTCTTCGCAATTCGATTCTGCTCACGGATTTCGACCGTCGCCTGCGCAGCGTGCTGCTCACGAGCGCGTCTCCGTCGGAGGGCAAATCCACGGTAGCCTCGCACCTCGCGGCGACCCACGCCGAGCAGGGGAAACGCACCCTTCTCATCGATGGCGACCTGCGCCGTCCGAGTGTTCATCGCCTCTACCAAATTCCCAATAGCGTGGGACTCTCCAACGTCTTGCTGCAGCAAATTTCCTGGCGCGATGCCATCGTCAGGATGCCCGAGCCGGTGGGTCTCGATATTCTGCCGGCCGGGCCCTCCACGCGGCGTGCGTCGGATTTGATCGGAACGGCGCTGGCCGAGATTGTGGACGAGGCAACGCGGGAATACGATCTGGTTTTTCTGGACGCGCCTCCCTTGTTGGGCTTCGCAGAGCCGCTGCAAATGGCCAGCCTGGTGGATGGCGTGATCGTGGTTGCCCGCGCCGGCGACACCAGCCGCACCGCGCTCAATTCGGTAATCACGACTCTTTCGCGGCTGCGCGCCAATTTGGTGGGCGTGGTTTTGAACGAGGTTCACCGGGGGATCAGTCCCGGTTATTACTATTCGTATTACAACCGCTACAGCAAATACTATGCCGAGCGGGGAAATGACTTCCTAGCGTGAGCAGACCGCCTACTTTGTGGCCTCTACGGCTGGCAATGCTCCTGTTTGTTCTTGGGACTGCGAAATATGTCGAGAGAGACGACTTCCACGCCGACGATTCGGTCGCACAGTCTGTGATTGAGGTATCCGCGGTCGTCCTTGGCACTATTCTCGCGTTCTCGTCTACCGTGCGATGGAGAACTAAGCTTTCTATTCAGGCCCCCTATTTGCTTTTTCTGGGCTCACTAGCGCTTGCCGTTGTGTTTTCATTTCGTAGCTGGGACCCACTCTTCAGCGTGGCAAAGGGTGTTCTGCTCATGATGATCTCTGCATCAACAGTAGCCTTATTAAATCGCTACGGAGCGCTGAGCGTGATTCGGAGTGTGGTCAATGCGTCTGTAATCCTCATCGGATTCGGTGTTGTGGCTGGATTAGTGGCTCCCGGCCAATTTCCTTTACTACTTCACGATCCCGGGGAAGAAGCGCTACGGGCACGATTGCATCTGTTCAAGATCCACCCGATAGCTATGGCTGACACATCTGCGATTTGCCTGATCGCCAGCGTGGCGTTGAATGGGCGTTGGATACGCGTCTGCCGATTTATTCTACTTTTGTGTTTATTGTTTACCGTAGCGCGAGCTTCCATAATTGTTGGATTGCCCCTATACGCGGCGGCGCGGGTGTTGTCCGAGAAGAATCTGACTTTCAGATTGCGTCGCCTTGGCGTCATATTTGCGACGTTTCTATTGGCCATCGCCGCAGTCGTCGGCATTACAACCCTCACGCTCGGTTGGTCTGAAGTGCAAGATAATGGCGACGTTTTACTGCGAATTACAAACGCGACCTTAGAAAACTTGACTTTGAGCGGCAGGACAACGCTTTGGAGTTCCCTTATCGCTGATCTATCGCCACAGAATATATGGGGCTATGGAGTGGGCGGCGCGCGGCATTACCTCCGCACGGTAAATCCGTGGTTTAGTCATTCCCATAATTCGGCGTTAGAAACGATTTATATGTCCGGTTATTTAGGGCTATTGGCAACCGTGGGAGCAGTGGGCGTTGCGCTTCATAATTGTCTGGCAAGGTGGGAGATTCCCAACGCGCGAGTGTTCGCATGCACAGCGTCGTACATCTTGGCCGTTGGCATGATGAACCCTTCATGGTATGACGCTAGCTCTTTAATAATGTTCTCGATGCTCTGCAGCGTGCCTTGGGCAAGACTTCGAAGTAAGGAATGCCAAGCGGTCCAAGGAGGGATACGATATGCGAGTAGCTTTACTCACTAATTTTATCTTGCCCTACCGTGTTCCCCTGGTCGCGGAATTGCGGCGGCGCTGCGTTGAGTTTGAGATCTTCTTGTCGGGCACTCCCGATACCGGCCTCGCATCAGTTCCAGTCGGCCGCGAACTGCCAGTAACGGTGCAACGTAACCTTCGATTGCGTTCCACCCAGAAACATCCACATCATTTTACGGACGTGCAAACCATTCACTTCCCTTACGACACCCTTCCCCAACTTTATCGCTTTCGCCCGGACGTCATAATTTCCGGTGAGATGGGATTGCGGACTATACAGGCCGCCTTCTACCGAAGAATCTTCAGTGAGGCCCGACTCGTTATTTGGGCGACCCTCTCTGAGGTGACCGAGCAGGCTCGCGGAATCACCAGGTTGCTCGTTCGTAGAGCTTTGCTGAGGAAGGCGGACGCCGTGATCGTCAATGGAAACAGCGGTGCACGCTACGTCGAGCGGCATGGCGCTCCAAGAGAGCGTGTATTCCGCGCGCCGCAAACCACAGATGTGGCGGATTTTCTCGCTTTACCCGGGGTCCGTGCCGAACCAACTCGCCGTCGTATTCTATATTCCGGCCGACTCGTCGAATTGAAGGGAATAATGCCATTTCTCCTACATTTGGTGGAATGGGCGAATTCCCACCCCGAGCAGCAGGTCGATTTTTCTATTGCGGGTGACGGTCCGTTACGCGGGACACTCGCCGCGTATCCGATCCCTCGGAATCTTTCTTTGCATCTGCTCGGCGACGTGCCGTATGAGCGCCTACCGGAAGTGTACTCTCGGCGGGGCATACTGGCCTTTCCGACTTTGGCGGACGAGTGGGGCATGGTGGTAGTGGAGGCGATGGCGTCGGGGTTGCCCATCCTCGGTAGCGTCTATAGCCAGTCGGTCGAAGCGTTGGTTGTTGACGGCCAGACCGGCTGGACTTTTCGGCCAGACCAAACGGAGAATGTGAAATCCGCGATTGACCGCGCTCTCTTGACGCCCACCGAAGAACTAGACCGTATGGGAATTGCCGCTCGACTCCGGGTCTGCGAAATGACTCCAGCGGTTATGGCCGACCAAATCGTCTCAGCGATCAAATATGCGATTGCGAACCGTTCTTAGCGTCCACAATTTCTATCGCCAGCCGGGCGGCGAAGACCGCGTGTTCGCGGATGAAGCGGCTCTGCTGGAACAGCACGGCCACACCGTGGTCCGTTACGAAGAGCATAACCGCCGCATCGCCGGCGCGGGAATTGCCGCTGCCGGGAGTACGGTGTGGAGCGACCGGTCCTTTCGTCGTCTGCGTTCCGTAATGCGGGAGCAGACTTGCGATGTTGCGCACTTTCACAACACTTTCCCGTTGATTTCTCCTGCCTCTTACTATGCGGCTAGGGCTGCGAATGTGCCCGTGGTTCAGACGCTGCATAATTACCGTCTGATCTGTCCGGCGGCCAGTCTGCTGCGCGATGGTGCGGTATGTGAAGAGTGTATCGGCCGCGCGCCGTTTCCCGGAGTGGTCCACGGTTGTTATCGTGGCAGCCGTCCCGCAACCGCGGCAGTGGCGGCAATGCTTACGATCCATCGAGCAAGCGGAACGTGGCAGCGCATGGTGGATGTCTACATCGCACCCAGCGAATTCGCACGCCAGAAGCTGATCGCGGGCGGGCTTCCTGCGGAAAGTATCGTGACGAAACCAAATTTTGTGGCGCCGGATCCGGGTGCTGGAAGCGGTGATGGAGGATACGCACTCTTTGCCGG
>JANXXV010000231.1 GCA_025350445.1 Bryobacteraceae bacterium
GGCGTCACCCTTCGGTTTCTCCCGCCCAAGACGACAACCCGCCACCGCGAGATTAGGATGATGCGGCATTCCCGCGGATACTCCATGCACTGCGGCAGAACCGCGCCGAACTCCCGCCTACGGCTTGCCGCCGAAAACAAGGGTTCCAAAATTTTCCGGGACGTGGTTCGGGTCCCGCCCGGATACGCAAGTCGGTTGCCAGCAGAGGAAATGCCGCTTCGTATCGGGCCCGTCGCCCTCAATCCGATACAGGTTCATCCGCCACTTCGTACCCTCTTTCACAGGGTGGCTGCTAACTGACTTCAACGGAATCTTAGCCGCGGCATACCAGGTATGAGACGCCTCATCAATCTTCGCCTCGGTCTGCCAGCCCGATCTCCAGTTCTTGTCGTAACTGTCCCGATTCAAATCAATTGCAAGGTCAATCCAATCGCCGGTTGGCGCAATTTCAAATTCCCGGTAATGTCGAATATCGGTCCAGTCATCGCCAAGAAACATCTCGACAACATCGCGATCCCACAGTTTGTCACGCGCCCTATCGTTTTGCGGCGGAGTAAAGATGTTCAGCTTTTTATATGGACATACGAACAGCAGGTACAGGTCGCTGTCGGTCCAAAACGCGCGCACTGTGCTTTGCATGTCCGGGTAGTCCAGCGCATGGGAACAATCTTTCACGATCGAACTCTTTCCCGATTGCTCCCATAGTGGCGATTTCGGATTCGCAGTCAATGCAGGCGATCCCGCCACGTGAGGCACGGTCAACCCGGCTTTCGGTTCCGTCACCTGGCACGGTTGTGTCAGGCCCAGGTTCTGCAGCGCGGCAGCATATCCCGGCCGCAGCTTTAACGCCCGGCGAAATGCGGACTCCGCGCCGGCGAAGTCGCCGTTCTCCAGCAACGCCAGTCCTAGATTGTTATGAGCTTCCGCGGAATTTGGATTTCTCCGGATTACCTCCCGATAGACGTTTACCGCTGCCACCGGTTCACCCTTGGCAGCCAGAAGATTGCCAATCTGCATGCGCGCATCTGTGTAGTTCGCATTCAGGCTAAGCGCTTCGGCGAATTCTCTCCGGCCTTCGTCCGCCTCACCGGTACGGACCAGCGCCAGTCCCAGATCGTAGTGCGCCTCGGCGTCGTCGGCATCGCCGCTCACTGCCTTCCGGAACTCTTGCACTGCCGTTTCGTATTGTTCGCGCCGCGCGTACATCAGTCCAAGGCTCTCGTGTGTTTTTGCGAAATCCGGTTGAATCTCCAAGGCTTTGCGCCAAGCTTCCAGCGCTTTCGTTTCCTCCCCCTTTCTATCCCAGGCAACACCCGCATAGTGCCATCCACTGGGTAAAGCCGGGCTTTGTTCGGCCGCGCGTTCGAACGCTTGCAACGCGCGATCGTTTTGCCCGCTCTTAAGAGCCTCCACGCCCTCTAAAATAAGCGCCTTCGACTGCGCCAGCGTGGTCCGGAAATTGTGCAGGCTTTTCAACTCCGACAACTCCTGCTGCGCTGCCTGCCGGTGACCTTGCGCCTGCAAAACAATGCCGAGATTGTAATGAGCCTTCTCGAAATCCGGTTTCAACGCTATTGCCCGGCGAAACGAAATTAAGGATTCACTCAGATTGCTTTCACCCTTCTGCGCAATACCCAGGTTGTACCAACATTCGGGATCGTTGGGATCGGCCTCTACTGCCTTTTGGAACTCGACCAGCGCGGATTTCGGGTCGCCTTGGCGGCGCATTGTAATTCCCAGCCGCTTATGGGCCTCGGCATATTTGGGGCGGAGACGAATAGCCCACCGGAATTCCGCCGCCGCCTGATCAAGCAAGCCATTCTGCCCCAGCGCCAACCCCAATGCCAGATGAGCTTCAGCGAGTGACGGCTGGAGCTGAATAGCCCGCCGCAATTCACTGATCGCGGCCGAAGAATTCTCCTCAGCCAGGCGGACCAGCCCCAGCACGTGATGAGCGGCCGCCGCCGATGGGTCAAGTTTCAAAGACGCCGTCAGTTCCTCGGCCGCTTCCGTTAGCTCCCTGCGTTCCAGAAGTTGAACGCCACGCTTGTAGTGGCCTTCGGCAGTGGTTTCAGCCCCCGCTACCACTGCAGCCATCAGGAAAAGTACAAGTGTCATATCACCACAGAAACTTCATGCTCATTTGTCCAATGCGCGGATCTTTTGCGGACCTCACCACGCCGAAGCTGCCGCTAGAGAAATTGCCCCCTGGATTATTGAACTTGGCATGATTGAACGCGTTGAAGAATTCAGCCCGGAACAGAAGCGACATTCTTTCATTGATTTTCGTCACTTTGTGAAGCCCGAAATCCCAGTTATTGAACCCAGGTCCGTGAAAGAAACGACGGTTACTATTCCCCACTCCGCCCAGAGTCTCTGAGCGGAATGCATCCCGGTTGAAATATCGGTTTGCTCTTCCGTCCGCACCGTTATTGCGCGGATTCTGGATAACGAGATTTCCAATAAAATCTGGTTCGTCCACGCCGGAAGTGCCGGTCAGCGAGCGGTCTCCGCTTTGCGTGATTGTGATAGGAAATCCGGAAGCAAACCGCGTGATCCCGTTGATGCTCCATCCCTCAACCAGTCGTTTCGGAGCCGAACTAAGAAAGCGCGAGAACGGTATTTCGTAGTTATAACTGGTGACGAAATTGTGCGTAAGATCGAACGAAGAGAGCGCACGGCTGGTGCGGTAGTTCATGAAATTCACCCACTGGCCGTACCCCGAGGAGTTATCGATCGACTTGCTATACGTGTAAGCCGCCAGGAAAGTCATGTTGGCTGCTTTGCGCTCCACCGTTACCTGCAGAGCGTTGTAGTTCGAGTTCGCGAAGTTGGATGTGTACGAATTGCTTCCGAAATCCGGGCCCAGCGGACCGCGCGTGCCATTCACAATCGATCCATCAGGCCGCGTATAAACTCCCAACTCCCCGTCCGGACCACACTGCGGAGTACCCGCTTTCACCCCCGCCCCACGGAGGCCAAGGCACGCGGCAGGATTCCCGGGATTAGCCTCCCGCTGTGCGATCAACGCATGCCCCTGCGTTCCGACGTAGGCTAATGTAAGTAACATGTTCGACGTCAGTGAACGCTGGATGTTGAAGTTGTAGTGCTCGGCGTACGGTACCCGATTGTGTGTGTCGTAACCTGGCGAACCCTGGATTGGCAGAAATACAGAGTAGTCCAGTGTCTTGTTTTTAGGATCTCCTGGAGTCGGCAGAACGAAGGGAAAACGTTGTACCTGAGAACTGCCGTCGGACCTGGTTCGAAACGGCTCTTCGAAAAGCGGTGGAACAATGCTCGGCCAATATAAACCGTAGGGCGCATCGCCGACCTCGTAGAACAGGTGCAAGTCCTCAATGGACGTGTAGTAAATCCCAAAAGCCGCGCGGACACTAGTCTTGCCGGGTCCGCCGAAGATTTTCTTCCCTATCCCGTCCGAGAACCCGGGCGAGTACGCCAATCCCACGCGCGGCGCAACATTATTCCACCGGGTGGGTGCAAGCGTTCGCGGAATGCCTGGATCGCCAGGCACCACCCAGCCCTTGGGAGCGGTGGGGAATTGCGTCGACTGCAACCCCGGCACAATTGTCTCGATCTTGTCCTGGGTGTCATACCAAGGCTGATTTACATCCCAGCGCAGGCCAAGATTCAGGGTTAAGCTCGGTCTCACCCTGAAAGAGTCCTGAGCGAACAAGCCGCCGTAGTGCGACCGGGAATCCAACACCTGGAAGCTGCACTGTGTGTAACCGGAAGGTGCGCCGATCAAATAGTCGGCAATATCGTTGCCCGTCTCCGAGCCATCGAATGAGAAACTACCGTTCGGCGCGCAGACGTTTCTCTCATTAACCTGGTAATAACGAAACTCGCCACCCACCTTCACCGTATGGCGGCCAAGAATCTTCGACAAGCTTTCAGACAGATGCCAGGTGTTGTTTGGCTGGAACGTGGTGAGCGTCGGGCTCCCGATGTTGAAGTTGTTAAATTGTAGCGGAGGCAAGCCTTCGTATCCAGGAGGGCCCGAGGGAATAATGCCAAGAGAATTCGATCCCGTGGTGAAACCGAAGTCGGTGATTTTCCCAAACCCTGCCGTGGGTTGATCGGTGATGACGGCGGATCGGGTGAAACTGAGCCTTACTTCATTTACCGCCGAAGGTCCAAGAACCTTCGTGTTACTCAATACCGCCTGCTGTGCGCGCGAGGGTGTGATTGTAGGGAATCCCGGCACGCTCGATCCGGCCAAAGGATTGGTTACGGTGGCATCGTCAAACATATAGTAGACGAACCAGTTGCCGAATCGCTGGGTGAGGATGTCAACGCGCTGCCCCGCCTTGTCGTCTACGACTTTCTGGTTTTGACCGGAGGTGACGAACTGGTTATTTCCACGGTTCGGCAACGGGATGTACTTGAGGGTCCCGATGGCTGGCGCCGAAAACGCCCGCTGTGGAATGGTCCCGCCCGGAAAAACGCAGTTCGCGGTGCTAGAGCATCCCGGCAGGCTGTAGGGTTGGTCGGCGTTTACGGTATAGCCCAGCCGCTTTGACAGAACCCCTGCCCAGTAAGACCCGTTCACCGTGAGCGGATTTCCTTCCGAGTCCGCAAAATCGCCAGGTGTGAAATTTCCACCTCTCTGGGCAGCCGTCGGCAACTCGACAATCCCAGTTCCAATGCCGCGTGTCTCACGCGTGGCCTGATAGTCCGTGAACCAGAAAACCCGATTCTTCCATGCAGGGCCACCCACGGCGTATCCATACTGGTTGCGTCTCAGCGCGGCTTTCGACGGATCGAAGAAATTGCGCGCATCCAACGCATTATTCCGCAAGAACTCGAACGCCGTGCCATGAAAAGCGTTGGTGCCGGACTTAGTAACTACATTCATAACACCGCCGCTGAATTTACCGTATTCGGCATCGAACGAGTTAGTAATGATGCGGAACTCCTCAATGGAATCCAGATTGGGGATAATCGCGGTTCCAAGATTGCGCCCCTCGCTGACATCCCCTCCATTTACGAGGAATGCGTTCGCGGTCTCGCGTTGGCCATTGATGGAGATATTGCCCGAGGAAAGCCCACCGGAAACGGGCCGGTCCTGCTGAATCGATCCCGATGTCACTGGCGCCACACCCGCCTGAAGCCCCAGCAGATCGATGTAGCTGCGGCCATTCAGCGGCAGACCGACCAGTTTCCTGGTATTGATCACCTCGCCAAGTTGCGTGGCCGTAGTTTCAATCACCAGCGCCGCTGCATTCACCTCAACCTGCTGCTCCAGGCTTCCCACCTGCATGACTATGTCGAGACGCCGTTGCTGGTTCACATCCAGGGTAATGCCGGATGCCGTAAACTTTTGAAAGCCTGAAACGCTCGCATCCAGTTTATATCTGCCGACCGGTAACGCAAGGATACGGTATTCGCCGGTTGAATCGGTACGGATAGACCGAGCCAGGTTGGTATCAAGATTAGTGGCCGTGACCTCTACACCAGCGATCACCGCAGCCGTTGGATCGCGAACTACCCCCAGGATTGAGCCGTTGACATCGGCTCGGAGGCTTGAGGAAAGCAGTCCGAAGCAAACTGCCGCGTAAGACCAAAATCTCGGGAAGGAACGGAAAAGCCGCACGTGTTTAGCCCCCTAATGATACGCTACTGCTCCAAAACGATATCAAAGATGTCCAATTCTGTCAAGAAGAAGTCTTGTCTTGTCTTGTCTTGTCTTGTCTTGTCTTGTCTTGTCTTGTCTTGTCTTGTCTTGTCTTGCCTTGTCGGAGCAAAGTAGAAATGTCCTATTTTGCGCGGGGCGTCTGTAGAAGGCCTATTGGGTTGAATGCGATTCCTCGGGAAGTCGCGCTCCCGGGGAAGACCCAAAGGCGAGGCGACTGGGCTGGCTCGGAAGCAGACAGCGCCAAATTTTTAGTCAAACCGTGCCCAATGTTGCCCGTTCTGGAGGGCTTTTGAGAGCATCTGCTTTGGTGCTGCCTCGGAGCGGAGGCCTTGGGTAGATCAAACGCGACGTTGCCGGGCCGCTTCGACCGGGCCTTGTTATTCAGTTCCCTCGCATCTCTTTTACCCGCGGCAGAGAGTCAGTCCTTTGGTTTTGCTCCAGAGCCTAGTGCCGCCCGCCAGATCTTTGGCCCTTTGCCGGGATCGAAGTTCTTCCACGCCGTGCTGGCCGGTTTCGGCGCGGATTTATGTGTTTTCGCCGCGACCGGTTTGGCCGCGACGGGCCATGCCGCTGGCTGACACAGTTCCAGTTGGAGGTAGCGATCCCGGCAGCGCAAAGAAATCGACCCGTTGAGGCGCTTTTCAATGCGAACGCCGGAACCTCGCAATCCGGGGCAAATATCCTTACGATCAATCTGGTAGATTCGGCTCTCGTACCTGACTGTATATTCGTTGGCGGCACTGCGCTGCTCAACATGGCTTAGAATTGCCGAAGCCAACTCGTGCCCTTCGCCCGCGTGGGCGGTGCGCATCGCCGGCGTTGGCTGGTGTCACCGCCACCGTTTGATGCCACCATGGCAGGAACTCGGCGTCCAGATAAGTATTGGCTTCCTCCATCGCGTTGACTCCGGCTACGCGCATCGCTTTCACCGGACGATCCCGCGCCGTACCGAACTGGCGCTCTACGCGCGCTTCAGCCTGGGGACAATGAGCCGCAATCCAGGCATCACCTGCTACCCGAAAACACCATAGCGGAGCGCCACTCGCCGGCTTCGCCGGAAGCCTCAGCCAATCTACTCACCCCCAATAATCTCACGCCCAAACCCGAACTGTTCGAAAACGGGATTGGCTTCGTTTCGCAAAATGAATCCAAGGAGGAGGCCGCCTGACGAAATTCTCAAAATCTCGCATCCACCCCGGTTGTGATATCCTGCGCGCATGGACTTGAGGGCCTCCCAATGGAACGTAAGAAAGCCGCTGACTATCCACAAGAATTATTGAACCTTTTCGACCGCTACGTTCACGGCGATATCGATCGCCGCGCGTTCCTCGAAAACTCGAAGAAGTTCGCCGTAGGCGGTATCACTGCGATGGCTTTGTTTGAGAGTTTGCGCCCGAACTACGCATGGGCCGAACAGGTGCCCAAGGACGATAACAGAATCAAAACCGAATACGTCACCGTGCCCTCACCGGAAGGAAATGGCAGCATCAAGGGTTACCTGGCTCGTCCCGCGAAAGGCGGAAAGCACCCGGTAGTTTTGGTTATCCATGAAAACCGCGGCTTGAATCCGTATATCGAAGACGTCGCGCGCCGCTTGGCAACGTCCAATTACATCGCTCTGGCGCCGGACGGTCTAACCAGCGTGGGCGGCTATCCGGGCGACGATGAAAAAGGCGGCCAACTCTTCCAAAAGGTGGACAAGGCCAAGATGACCGAGGATTTTCTCGCGGCAATCCGCTGGCTGAAATCCAGTTCCGGCTCCACAGGCAAAGCCGGAGTAGTGGGGTTCTGCTTCGGCGGAGGCATGTCGAACGTGCTCGCAACAAAAATGGGCTCCGATCTTTCCGCCGCGGTTCCCTTTTACGGTGGACCACCCCCGCTTGCCGACGTCCCGAAAATCAAGGCGCCGCTGATGCTGAATTTCGCAGGCCTGGATACAAGGATTGCGGCGGCATGGCCGGCCTACGAAGAAGCGCTCAAAGCCAACCATATCGCCTACACTGCACACACCTATGAGGGCGCCAACCACGGCTTCCACAACGATACGACGCCGCGCTACGATGAAGCGGCGGCGAAACTGGCCTGGCAGCGGACCCTCGATTTCTTCAACAAGAACTTGAAGGGCTAGTTCCAGTCACTAACCCGCGGCCGCAACCACTTCCACTTCAATGTGCGCGCCTTTGTCGAGCCGCGTAATTTCAACGGTGGTCTTGGCCGGACGATGCGGGAAGTATTCCGGATATACCTCATTCATTCCGCATAGCCGCGAAAAGTCGGTGACGTAGATGTTTACCTTCGCCACCAAGGCCAACGAAGAGCCGGCAGCCTCCAACACAGTGGCGACATTGTCCAGCGCCTGACGGACTTCCTCGCGAAACGAAGCGGGGAGCGTGCCATCCCGCCGTAAGCCGAGTTGCCCTGAGAGATAGATCACGTCACCCAATCGCGCCGCTTGCGAGTAGGTGTCATTGTGCGCGGGCAGAACAGCCACGTTAACGGGCAGAGGTTTCATGAGTCGGGCTGATCGTGACAAATGAAGCCGGCTGAACCGGGCTCGGTTCCCTGCCGGTCCACGAATCCGCTTCAACCGCAAGCTCCTCGGCTACCTGGCGGGAATAGATCAGGAAGTGATGTGCCGAAAGCAGCACCATGAAGCCCAGCCACAACTTGGCAGGTTCCCGCGACCACCTGGAGATCAGTTGCCAAAGGAAATGCCAGTAAGCCCGGCGGTAGTTAGACCGTACGCCCTGCGTCCACATTGAGGCAAACAGCAATCGAACGTTGTACCACATGGGCAAGTCAGGCGGCTTCTGCGTTTCGCGCGGCTTCCAAATCTCCAACGACCGCAGCGCGCGGTCGAAGAACGGTTGGGCTTCGTATAAGTTCGCAAGCAATCAGGACAGTCCGCGCAGCAGCACGGGCAACGGCAGCACCGTCCGGAAATTGGGCGCGCTGAAGTTGGTGATGGCTTCACTGTTTTCAATCAACCGTCCCTCCTTCTTCATCCGGTCGAAGAGCGCCGTCGTAGGCGGCGCTTGCAGCACGCCGGCCATAGCCCACGCAATTGCGGTGCGATCGATAAATGCCAGTTGCCGGTCGAAGATGGTTTCATCGTCCGAATCGAAGCCTACGATGAACCCGGCCAGTACCCACAGTCCGGCTTCCTGAATTACGCGAACCTGTTCAACCATGTCGCGCCGGAGATTCTGAAACTTCTTTGATCCCTTCAACGCCTCGGCCGAAGGCGTTTCGATGCCAAGGAATACATACATGAAGTTGGCCTCCACCATCGAAGCCATCAGTTCCGGCCGGTCCGCCAGATCGATCGAAGCTTCAGTGTAAAACGAGAAGGGGCGGCCGTGAACCTTCTGCCACGCGGTCAGCGCGTGCGTCAACAGCAAAGCCTGCTTGCTGTTACCGATAAAGTTGTCGTCGACGATGAACACCTCGTTGCGCCAACCGAGTTTACGCAGCGTATCCAGCTCCGCTATCATCTGCTCGGGCGTCTTCGTTCTGGGGCGGCGTCCGTAGATGGTGATGATGTCGCAGAATTCGCATTGAAACGGGCACCCGCGTGAAAATTGAACGGGCATCGACGTATACTTGTCCAGCCGCAACAGATCGAATCGCGCAATCGGACTGCGCGTCATGTCTGGCTTTTCGGTGGCGTGGTACAAACTGCGCGCCGTGCCCAGTTCCAGTTCGCCGGCGATCCCGGCGAAAACTTCTTCCGCCTCCCCCACGAGCACGTGGTCGGCGTCAGGCAGCACGGCATCCGGGTCGCTGCTGGCCCACGGGCCGCCGATAAAGGTGCGCCGCTTGAGTGAGCGGGCGCGCGCAAGAATAGACCGGGCATCGGCCCGTTGCGCATGCATCGCGCTGATCATCACCAGATCCGCCCATAGCAGGTCTTCGTCGCGCAATTCCTCGAAGGCATGATCGATCAGCCGGATTTCCCACGACGGCGGGCAAAGCGCCGCAACCGTGATCAACCCGAGCGGTGGCGTCATCGCGCATTCGGGGAGCATTTCCAACACTCCTTCGAAACCCCAGAAGGACGGCGGGAACCGCGGCCAAACCATCAGTGCTTTCACTTTCGGGCCAAGAGGAGGAAACAAACCGGCAGTCATCGAACCTATTTTGCTGCACAAACGGCAAATACGCAAAGGATATCCTGGAATCAATGCGCATCTCAGCTCTTCTTGCCGCGCTCTTGCTGGTAGATTGCGCACCCGCGCCGGTGGAACCTCCGCGTCAGGCCTTGACTGAAGAAGGTTGGTACGGGCAAGCAGTGCAGCAATTGAAGCTGTTGAACCGGGAAGCGGAGGGGCTGCTGCGAAGCGGGAAGGCGGACCAGGCGGCGGCGCTGATTACCAAGGGCCAACCGATGATGACGCGCCTGCTTTCAGTTCCGCGTCCCACACTGGCCGCGCTCGAAGCAGCTTCCGGCCTGGATGATCTCTACGGGCGCATGTTACTTTCCAATAGGCACTACGGCTGGGCTCGCTTGCTCTTTCAAAAGAATCTCGCGCGCTGGACAAACTGGCAACCGCAAACCTCGGAAACGGTCCGGCGCCGAAAGTTGGCCGAGTCGCAAATCGCCGAGTGCGATCGCCTCATGGTTGAGTAAAACCGATGCGTGCGTTGGCGTACACGGTCGCCGATCGTTCTGGTGATCGCCCGACTGCTGGCCCTCGGCTTGATTTTTCGGCGCTTGGGGCGGGCGCGGAGATCAGGGCTCGCCACGAAATTACCGTTCCATGGTTTCAGAACCGTTCAGGAGTGGAAGAACGGCACACTGAGGGCAAGCCTGAAGCGGAATTAAGTCCGCATCAGCGATAAGGTAATCCGGACTTTACAGCACGAACTGGAATTGTTGGCGGCCCTGGGCCAGCCGGCGAAGTGAACACGG
>JANXXV010000061.1 GCA_025350445.1 Bryobacteraceae bacterium
GCTTTGCACTGGAAATCACTGTTGTATGAGGCCGGAAGGCGTCCGAAGATCAGCCCCGCCGATCAGCCTGGGCTCCAGGCGGGCGTCTCTCTGGAGCCGCCGCGAGATCCCTAGGAGTAACCGAACACGCGCGGCGCGTGCTGGTGAGGGCCGGAAACTTGGGTTACGGTCCGATGTGGCATCCTACGTTTAAGGCTTGGCAGAGCGCGTAACACCGAGCTTCCCGGGTCATCCGAAGAGAAGTTTCTGGAGAGTCTGTCGGAGATAGAATTTCTCGAACGTAGAATCAATCACTTACGAACGTTGCATGGTCTGTAAGTGATTGATTCTTGGTCGAAAACAGCTTCATTCCGACAGACTCCTAGGGCTTCATGCCAAGGCTAAGTAAGGACTCAATGAAACCAATCCTGGTTTTGTACCCAACCCGCGAAGGGCACACTCAGCGCATCGCCGCAAATTTGGCGTCCTCAATAAGGTCCTGCGGATTTTCGGTCGAAGCAGTGGACGCCGCGCATATTCCGGTCGGATTCCGATTGGACGCCTATTCCGCCGCAATCATCGCCGCGTCGGTTCACCGTGGACTTCACGAGCAGGAAATTATCGGTTTCGTGACGTGTCATCTGCGTGAACTGGAATGTATGCGGACGGCATTCTTGTCCGTCAGTCTTTCCGAGGCTGGCGCCGAGGACTCAACCGCGCCACCCGAGCGTCGCGCTCAGGCCACCGCCGATGTGGAACGAATGATCGCGGATTTCCTCACTAAAACGCGATGGCATCCGTCTAAACTCAAGGCTGTCGCAGGCGCACTTCTATACACGAAGTACAATTTCCTGTTGCGCTTTGTGATGAAGAGAATCGTCAAGCAGGCAGGAGCGGCACCGGATAAATCGACAGACCACGAATACACGGATTGGGCCGCCCTGGATCAACTCGTAGACGAGTTTGTGAGGGCGGACGCGCCGGTAGCGTGAGGGAGGCGGCATGGGCTCTGTGCAAAGTCACCCTGTTTGGCGGTCGGCGGCCGGCAAAAGTGCTGTCCGCCAAAACATTTTTTCGTGCCCACGCTCGGTAAGTCCTCCGAGTTCGACGGCCGCGGCAAGAAAGGTGGCGGAAATCTTCGCCGCCGCCGGCATCCAGATCGGCGGCAACCGTCCCTGGGATCTCCAGGTCTACGATGACCGCTTCTATCAAAGGTTGCTGGCCGAAGGCAGCATGGCGGCCGGCGAATCGTATATGGACGGCTGGTGGGACGCCGGGGCGCTGGATGAACTGTGTACCAGAGTCCACCGGTCCGGCCTTTCCGCGAAAGTGGGGGAGTGGGAAACATTATGGCTGGCCTTGAAAGCCCGCATCTTCAACCGCCAGCGCCGATCGCGATCCGCGGCAGTAGCCCAGGAACACTACAACCTCGGCAACGATATTTACCAGGCGATGTTGGACCCGAGGATGCAGTACACCTGCGGATATTGGAAAGACGCAGCCACCCTGGACCAGGCCCAGGAGCATAAGCTCCGCCTCATTTGCCGCAAAATCCATCTCGAGCCGGGCATGAGAGTGTTGGATCTCGGCGGCGGGTTTGGCGGCCTGGCGCAGTTTATGGCATCTGCTTACGGGTGCCGCGTGGTCAGCTATAACATCTCCGGTCCGCAGGTCGCCTTTGGCCGTGAATGGTGCCGGCATCTGCCTGTTCGGTTCGAGCAGAAGGACTACCGTGAAGCCACTAATGAAGCCGGAAATTTCGATCGCGTGGTCTCAATCGGGCTCTGCGAACACATCGGCCACAAGAACTACCGCGGCTTCCTGGAATTAGCGCACCGGCAACTCAACCGCGGAGGTCTGTTCCTTCTCCACACCATCGGTGGCAATGCGTCTTACACCTGTACCGACGCGTGGATGGACAGGTACATTTTCCCCAACGGAATGGTGCCTTCCGTGGCGCAATTGGGAGTGGCAATGGAAGGCCTCTGGGTGGTGGAAGACTGGCACAATTTCGGTCCGGACTACGACAGGACGCTAATGGCCTGGTGGCAGAATTTCGATCGCGCCTGGCCGGCCCTCAGCCAAAAGTACAGTGAACGTTTCTATCGAATGTGGAAGTATTATTTAATGGGATCTGCCGGCGGATTCCGTGCCCGAAAGCTCCAGCTCTGGCAACTCGTCTTGTCCAAGGGCGATATCCCCTCATACAATTCCGTAAGGTAGGCCGGATCCCCTATGGATCGAATCGCGGAGTATCACGCGCGCTGCGCCGCTCTCGTTGCCGGATTTACAGCCGCAAGCTCCAGCGGCGCTTCCTTCGGCCTTCAAAAGACGACTTCCAATCTCTTCAGGCGCCGCCATCCGGGTG
>JANXXV010000696.1 GCA_025350445.1 Bryobacteraceae bacterium
TGAAACCACTTACGTCAGACTCTAAAACTGTGGGGTTGCTGGCCGCGAGGAACGAGAATGCCCATGTCTTGCCTGGCCCTGAGAACCCGAATGCGTCACTCGGGGTTGATGACGAAAAAGTTCCGCTATCGCTGTAAGCGATTATGCCCGCATGGGCAGCTAGTGGGAGAAGAGCAAATACCAGCATCCGTTCGAGCTTTTTCATCGTTTCCTCCGCGGCTAACGAACTAGTCTACAACAAAATTACTCCCTCTAAGCAAGCGGAGGGAACAGCCGAAAGTTGCCTCGCTCTTGATTCCTGGCCCAGCCAGCAGCTTAAGGATAGAAATCGGGACTCTCCGCGGGCATACGGGGCGCTGTTTGCCGTTCTTCGAGAGGAACGCTAAACGGTGCCGATCACCAAACTTTCCCGCGCGGCCTCAACGACGGCTTTGGTCACTTCTTGGAGCGCGTTGATTTCAAGAACCCGTTCGATCTGAGTGAGCAGGCGGTTCAACAGGCGGAAGTTGCCGCCGGTGATCCGGATGATCGACGCCACTGTTTCTGCTTCCAGAGGATGCTTGGGAAGGCTGACTCCGGATGGTGCCCAACGCTGGTCGAATAGTTGGCGAACCTCCTTGGCGGCTAAAGGCCGAAACTCATGAACGAAGCCAATGCGGGAGTAGAACTGAGGGTAGCGCGCAAGGCGTTTTTCCATGCCGGGCATTCCGATAAGCACCAGGCCGAAACTCCCGCGGTCGAAGATATCCCTAACCTGCTCCAGCCCTGCCATTCTCAGCCGGTCCGCTTCATCGATGACGAGCAAGGCAGTCGGATCGGGCACCGTTCCTTCTACGCGCATCGCCCTGTCTCGTTGGTCAAGGTAAGCTTTCTCGGCTTTGTCCGCTTCGGCGCCTCGATAGCCGTCTGGATTCCTATGGCGATCACGTAGCTTCTCGGAGCGATTTAAGAGTCGTATCATCCGCACGTGTTCGTAGCGTCTTGCGCGGTCAATTGCGGCGTGATGCAGGAGTCGGCGGGTCTTGTCTATTTCACGATGCAGATGGCCCGGCGTGGCGACAACGGGGGCGGTGTAGAAGGCGACGCTGCTCTTGCTGACCTCCTTGAAGAGTGGTCTGCTTTGGGATTGATGGCTCCAATACATCTGGACCCTCTCCCAGTTTGCGTAGTGCCGGGCTGACAGGGTCTTGCCCACTCCCGGCGAGCCATAACATAGTCCGATATACCGATACTTCTTACAGGCATCGCAAAATTCCGTGAAGCGGCGATGCTCAAGCGTTTCCACTATGGCGGAAGTCCGCCCACTACTCGTTGCGATATCGTTTGAGGCCGGGCGTTGTCGTTGGTTTGTCTGTAGCAGGCTCATCTTCTTTCTCCGTGATTTCTCCGCGCTTGAGATCGAGCAATGTATCCACGGCGGCCTTACGGTCACGCAGGACGCCACGGAGTTCCCGTCGTCTTCGGTTTCGAGCACGGAGAATTTCTCGGAGCGGAACGGTGTCGCCGGCGAGTTCGGCGCACACGGCCTGGCACAAGAATTTACCTTCATGGAAGACGCGCACCTCCGCCATGTCCCTCGGGTCAATCCGGAGGGTGACCGTTTCCCCAACATAGGCCGCCAGCGTTGTAGAGATGTAGCGAAGATTCTGAAAATGAATCCCGTCGGCCCGCACTTGACGTGCCTTTGCGACTTGAATCAGTAACAGGTCCAGTTGTTCCAGCGAGTCTGGCATCCGCGGCAGGAAACCGTTCGCCTGCCAGCGTTCGACGGGCGGCGTTTTTGTTTCCGCATTCTCCCGGCGCTGGTACACATCGAGAAGAAAAGTGCGGAACCGGTTGTCGAACTCCGCCAGCGTGAGCGTTGGCTTTCCACGCACTCCGCCGCCGGCCGGCGCGAAACCATCCAGCTCGCACAGAAACATCTCGTTCACCGTCGAGAAAAAGCGTTCGATCCGGCCTCGGCCCCTTGGCTTACCGGGAATTGAGAAGACAAGCCGGATCTTCAGATCTGCGCTTACCTGCTCCAAATGTTGGGATGTGAAATCGCTCCCGTTGTCGGTGTAGAGGACGTCCGGAATGCCGCATACGATCCAACGCGGGTCTTCCTTGCGCCAGATTGCCTGCCGCAAAGCCAAAGATGTGTTTAACGAGGACGGGTCTTCGAAGGAAAGAAAGTACCCCGCCACGGCTCGGCTGTAATCATCGATCACGCTGGAAAGCCAAGGCTTGGCGGCCTCTCCGTCGGGGCGGACCAATAGAATGTCGAGCGGTGTGTGGTCGGCTTGCCAGATGGCGTTAGGTCCGGCGGCTTCCCGACGATGAACCAATTCGAATGTGTTGCTGTATGCCTTCGTGCCCTCGTGAGCGAGGGTAAGGAGGTCGGCGGGGAGTTTGTGAACGATGTCGTAGACGACCGAATAGCTAGGGATTGCTTCCCCGCGCTGTTGAGCAATTGCCCGAACCTGCCGGTACAGCGCCGCAATCGGAAGCGGCGGTTTTTGTAGAGCGAGGCCTTCGATAGCTTCCTTGAGGCCTACGGACGCGGCTCGGCGCTCACCTCGATCGACACGGGCTTTTCTGGCCAGAGCCACCAGTCCGAACCGCCGATACTGCGCGAGCCACCGATGCGCTGTCCGGTACGGAATTCCCGCAGCCACGGCTACGGACCGCAGCGATTGGTTTTGCTCAAGGTGTGGCTGGAGGATTCGAAAACGATCAAGTGCCAGCTTCCGGGCCCCTTCGGGAAGCAGTGCCAACTCGTTGGGCATACTCGAACAGTATGCCAAATAACGCGGAAGATTCTATGCCAGATAATTCAGAAAGTGACACGCTGCACCGCGCTCTCGCCGCTGCGGAGATTGATGACGAGCCCGTCACCGAAGAAGACATGCGCGACATTGAAGCTTCGCGCGAATGGTTCAAGCACAACAAGGGTGTCCCCTTCGAACAGGTGGTCGCTGAGCTTGGCTTGACCATGCAAGAGGTAATCGACTACAAGGACCCTTCTTGAAGGAACTTGTTTTCACGGACCAGGCCAAGATTGACCTTCGTCGCCTGGACCGCGCTACTCGCTTGCGTGTGGCCGCTTCTATCCAACGTCTGGTTTTCACCAACGCCGGCAATATCAAGAAGCTCCAGGGTATCGATCCTCCCGAGTACCGCCTTCGCATCGGAGACTGGCGCGTCCGCTTCTCGCTCCCCGGCGGCAACACCGTTCGCATCAACCGTATCCGGAATCGCAAAGAGGCCTATCGCCGATCCGCACAAGATGGCGCTCTCATGCGTCATCTTCACTTGGGAGCCGCTCTTGAGACCCAAAGGAATCCAGCCCCGTTCCGCGTTCCGTTCCTTCCCCACAGGATCACCGCACCCGGATCAGAAAAGGTTCCGAAGCCACATCCTCCGGATTTCTAACTTGAACCGAAATGGTTCCGGGCCGCGCATAAGCCGCCGGCGGAATGGTGGTCGATATAAATGTCTGGCCCATCACAGTGGGCCGTTTCTGGCCGTTGATCAGAACTTCCACCCCCGATTCAAAATTGGAGCCCTCCACGCCGATGGCCGAAGTTCCATCGGGCTGCGCATTGAAATCCACGCCGGCGCGCGTCTCGGCCGGAAGCACTTTTGTGATCTTTGGGCGAATTACCGGCTTGCTCAACTTCTTCTTCGCAAATGCGCGGAACTCCTCTGTCGCATCGTGCCAACGGTAATTGTCGTCGTACCGGAAAAAGAAGGCGTTGGGATCTTTTACCCATGCCTCGCACTTTGCCCGTAACACTTTGTTCATGGCAGGCATGATCTCCTGGACTAGCTCCTTTCTCAGATAAACAACTTTAAAGAGCTCTCCGTAGTACCACTCACCCACGCCTTTTCCATCTTCCAAATAGACCAGCGGCCGTGCCCGCGGCTTTTCCTGCATGCGTTCGAACGGAACAGGCGGCTGCTTCAGTACGGTGGAGTTGATGCGGTAGCTTTCCGAGTGAATTCCAGAAATCAGACACGCAGCCGCATCCATCCGCGTCAATTCCACCATCCCCGCGATCACCAGCGCCAGAACCGCAAAGCGCACCGTTCGCGCCTTGATCCGGGTCACTCCCCAATCCAGCGCTACTCCAAACAACATGCAGTAACCGCACAACGCAAGGTTTCCATGCCAGAAGTATCCACCGCTGTAAACAGGCACCAGCAGGAAGATGGCGATCCAGGCAACGGCCAGCAATATGAATTTCCGGTAGACCTGCCCGGTGCGCCACAGCCGTATACACGCATAGCAAACCACCAGCAGCGCGATTCCGCCCGTTAGATCGTTCCTCCAATTCTGATAGCCCGCCGCCTGGACCGCTGTATCCAGCGTGTAACCGTAGATCCGGGCAAACCAGAGCGGATACTTATTCGCGTTCCGCAGTATCAGCGGCCAGTTCACGCCCATCCGGTAATCGGTGGTGTAGCTGAATGCCTCCGCTGGAATGTGTCTTATATGGAGCCACCAATAAGTCACCGTCATCAGGAAAAACGGCGCCAACCGTTCCACTTCACGAAGAAGTCGGGCTTTCTTTCCCCCCGGTCCCGGCTCGTAAAAATACAAAACCGCTGCAACAACCGCCAGGTAGACGGGAACCACCAATGAAATTTCTTTGCTGGTAAGCGCGGTCACGTAGGACGCCAGCGCCAGCGCCGTCCACCCCACCCCGCGCCACGTTCGCAGACGATAGCCGATAGTGAAAGAGATCACGCTCAGCAAGCTGAAGACAATGTGCAGAAAGTCAAAGGCGGACAACTCATACATCGCCGAGTAGATCACAGGCACGCATGTGAAATAGAGTGCCGCGGCGAAGGCGGCAATCCGGCGGCCCGGCAACAGAAGCAGCACAAACCAATAGATGAGCCCGCACACTGTCAGCACGGTGAATAACTCATAGGCCCGCCATCCGCGCGGATTGTGCCAACTGATAAAGTGCTGCCCTATCCAGTAGGGCAGAAAGAATTGCGTCGGCCGGTACCAATGCCCATCGAAGCTGAGATACCACTGCATGACCTGCCCGAACGAATGGTTATGCGCGAACCCATAGAATTGCGGGAACTCGGCGCCGAAACTCTCCGACGCGAGGAAGGAACTGAATTCCAGCACCGTAAGAATTACGATGGCTAGAAGCAGCAGCCCGTTGAGCCATACGTTCCGTCTTTGTGTCATGCAGGGATTCTGTAGAGCGCAATCGCCTGCGCCACGTTGGTTCTATGATTGAACTTCGCGGTGGCCGCCCGCAATCCCGCCTCACCCATACGGCGCCGCTGGTCCGGGTTTCTCAGCAATTCCAGAATCTTGCCGGCCATCGCGCCGGTGTCCCCGCGATCAATCAAAAAGCCCGTCCCGCCATCGGCAATCAATTCGGGAATGCCCCCCACGCGGGTGGCCACAACCGGCTTGCCGGCCGCCATCGCCTCGGCAATCACGTAACCGAATACTTCTTCCCAACGCGACATCTGGCAAACCACATCGGAGGCGCCGTAAAGGCCGTCCGCTAACGGATCCCGCACCACGCCGGTGAAGGTAACATGCGGCGCAATTCCTAAATCCACGGCCATCTGTTCAAACCTCTTTCGCTGCGCGCCTTCGCCGGCCAGCACAAAATGCGTCCGCGGCTCACCGGCCAATACTTCCACTGCGGCGGTGAGCAGATCCTGAATGCCCTTTTCCGGAATCATCGAACTCACCTGGGTCACAACCAGGCGCCCGGCGGGAATTTGAAAGCGCTCGCGAAAATGGACGCCTTCGGCCATCCCTTGTTTTGCCCGGGCGATATCCACGCTGTTGTAGATGGTGTGGAACCGCTGCTTCGGCAGCAGGTCGCGGGCGGTGAAATTGCGATAGCCGTATCCGCTCACCGAGATCACTCCGTCCAGCGGTCCGTTGATGATGCGCATCGCCGCCCGCTTCCACAGCGGCGCGCGCCGCGGCACAAAACCTTCCGGTTGCGAGCTTTGATCGGTGAAGTAGACTTGCTCCACCCGCAGAACTTTCGCCAGCCACGGGTAAGCACTCAGAAATCCAGTGAAGTAGAGGTGCAGAATCCGCGGCCGGTATTTTTTCAACACCCGATACAACTGCCCCGTGGCCTTGCGGCTCAAACGCCACGCATCTTCAATCACTTCAATGGTGACGTTGGGCAGTTCCAGAAAGCGGCGCACCGGCTCCGGAGGCGGCGTTAAAAAACAGAGTACGCTGTGCCAGCCCAGCTTCCCCAGTTGCCGGGAAAGTTCGCGCGCAAATATTTCGAAGGCGCCGATGCGGTAAGGCGAAATTCCGAAAACCGAAACTACGGTGTTGTTGTGCAATGCCCAATTCTCGCAGGAGTCTCACAGGTTAGCATCTTACTCGCCGGGAATCCGCTGTAGGCTACGATGTAAATATGCAAGTGCTCCAACGGATCACTCTAAACCCGGAGGTCATGGGAGGAAAACCATGTATCCGGGGCATGCGCGTAACGGTGGGGATGATCGTCGAGGCGATGGCAGCGGGCCGCGGCATCGAGCAATTGCTGGAAGATTTTCCTTATCTTGAAGAGGCGGACATTCGCGAAGCTTTGGCGTTCGCCGCTCAACTTGCCCAGGGACACGATGTTCGTCTTGCGGGTTGATGAAACTTCTGGTTGACATGAACCTCACCCCGCGGTGGGTTTCGTATCTGAACTCGGGAGGTCACGACGCCATCCATTGGTCGGATGTAGGATCGCCTGTTGCGACTGACCGCGAAATCTGTGAATACGCCCGCCGGACTGGTTTTGTCATCCTAACAAACGATTTGGATTTTCCTCAGATCCTCGCCCACACCAAAGACGCTGCTCCAAGTATCGTGCTGCTGCGTGGAGAGCCGCTTGTACCGGAAAAGCGTGCTCTCGCTCTTCTTAAGGCAATCGGTGACTGTGAGAACGAGCTGTTAATGGGCGCTATCCTGACTCTTGATTGGACAGACCGGCCGCGGGCGCGGCTCTTGCCGTTGAGGTAATCGTGCGCTAAGAGCCGTGTCTTGTTCGTTGTTGACACGCGAGCGTACTGAGCCTCCAGGTACGATGAATCATATGTCTCAGCAGGCTGCCGGCGATCCTTCCGTCGAAGCGTCTTCGCAACGTAAAAGCTTCGTGGTAAACGTGATCTGGTCCTGGGCCGGCACGGCGATCAACATTTTCATCGGCATTTTTCTATCCCGCTACATCGTCCGCTCACTCGGCGAGGAGCGCTATGGAGTCTGGGCTTTCGTGTGGTCCATGATCGATTACCTCTGGTTCTTCGATCTTGGCTTCAATGCCGCCCTGACTAATTTTCTGGCCCGCTTTCGCGCCAAAAACGAACCGCACAACATCAACACCGCCATCAACACCGCGCTGTTCTACTTCATGGCCGTTTCCGTCGTCGCCGTGGTTGTCTCCATTGCCGTTTCGCGCAACGTAGCCCGGCTGTTTCCGAAAACCCTGCCGCGGAGCCAGGCGGACCTATCCACGCTGATCCTGATCATCGGCATCAGTTGGGCCTTCTTTGTGTTGCTGCATATCTTCACCTCGGCGCTGGATGGTTTTCAACGCTTCGATCTCACCACCCGTGCCACGGTGATTGGCTTGCTGGTCCGCTCCGGCGGCGGTGCGTTGCTTTTGAGCATGGGCTACGGCCTGCGTGCCCTGGCCTGCGTCTTCATGCTCGGCCAGTTGATCGGGTACCTGATCAACTTCTTCAGTTTCCGCCGTGTCTTTCCGCAACTGCGCCTATCCTTCCGGCTCGCCGACGCCGCCATGATCAAGGACATGATCCGCTATGGCATTCCCTCGTTCCTGTCGAACGCCTCGAACCTGGTGCTCAATCAGAGCGCCCCTATATTCATTGGGCGCAACCTCTCCATGGCGGATGTGGGCTTCTACACGCTGCCCATCCGCATGCTGCAATATGCCGGCGATGCGGTGTCCCGCGTGGGCCTGATCACCCGTTCGAACGCAGCCGAACGCGAGGCTTCCGGGCGCAGGGAATCGGTCTTGAACCTGGGCATCTTTTCCAACCGCTACTGCTTTACACTCTTTGCGCCGCTTTCCATCTTTCTGCTGATCTACGGCCGCGAGCTGATCCGCCTTTGGATCACACCCGTCTACGCCGCGCAAAGCGCCCCGTTGCTGCCCATCATGATTCCGGCCATTGCCTTTGTAACCGCGGGACAGTTCAACTCCAGCGCAATTTTATTCGGGCTTGGCACTCATCAGCGCTATGCCTACGGGTTGATGGTGGAGGCCGCGCTCAACCTGATCGGGATGTGGCTGTTTGTTCCGCGATACGGAATCTTCGGCGCCGCCTGCGTAGCTTCCGTGCTAATGATCTCCATTCGCGGCCTCTACACGCCGTTTCTGGTGGCGAAAAGTCTGGACTCCAGTTTCATCGCCTATATGCTGGCCATCTATCTGCGGCCGCTGCTGATCGCCATCCCGGTGGCCGCCGCTGCGGCGCTGTTGAAACTTTACGCGCCGGGCAACACCTGGTTTGAATTGACCCTCGCCGGGGCTTTCGTGTCGGTGAGCTATCTGGCGCTGGCGCTCTTCACTTGCCTGGACCCCTGGCACCGCCAGATGTTGTTCGGAAGGCTTGGGAAAGAATGGGCGAAACGGGTGGGGTAAAAAACGGAACAAAGCTGTCCCACAAGGGAGCCGTGGAGGGAATGTGGAAATTGCGCAAGCAGGTGAAACCCGGCAAGATGAGTGCCGGCTAAATGGTCAAGGACTGTTCTTCCTCTCGCGCACAAATACAACCTGTCGCCGTGCGCCGTGCTGGAAGCAGGCGGTTGTCACACTTCTCACGGGTTGAGTATTTATACCCGAATGCGCCTTTAAGCGTCCAGCTTATGCAGGCCTCTTCGGGGAGAATCTTGCCCTCGGCGATCACTGGGGGATTTATTGGCGCTTTGCGGTCGACTTCTGATAACAGTCTTAACCGCACGCTAGGAGTCTGTCGGAGATAGAATTTCTCGAACGTAGAATCAATAACTTACGAACGTTGCATGGTCTGTAAGTGATTGATTCTTGGTCGAAAACAGCTTCATTCCGACAGACTCCTAGAGAAACAGCTCAATCGAGACACCGAGACGATCAGAGAGCCTCCGCGCTACCGCCTTACTGATATCCCGGTTGCCATTCAAGATTTCCGAGGTGAGTCCTTTGTTGCCGATGATCTCCGCCACATCCTTATGCTTCAAGCCGCGGTCTTCCATTACTGCGCGAAGGGCCTCGGCCGGCGGCAACTTTTCTACCGGATAGTGGTTGTGCTCATAGTGCTGAACCATCAGTGTGATGCTCTCAAACAGAGCGGCCTCTTCTGGTGATAGCGAATCTTTTTCATCCAATTCCAGCATGATGTCCGTTAGCCGGTTGTTCTCCGCATCATTTTCCGGAACCTTTGGCCGGTGCTTCGCCAAAAGCTTCGCATAACGTTTGTCGTCAAAAGCCACTGTCACTAGGGCGCTCATTTCTTCCAATCTCCTTTGTTGTATTCGTCGTGAGTCGGCACGTACAATACGAAAACTACCTGTCGCCGGAAGTTTACGCGAGCAATCAAGCGGAACTTATTACCGCCAATGTCACAAATCGTCCTGCGTTCATGTATATCCACCGAATTGAATGACTTGCGGATATCTAAAATATTCTTCCAAGAGGCGTGACTGACTTCGGTGTACCAGAATCTCAACGCGCTTTCTGCCGCCGAATGTTTCGCCCAGAAGTCCCGCAACCGCTTTGCCGTAATCACTCTCAAGCAGATAGTTTACAAAACGTAAACACAGTAGTCAAGAGAAAAGTTTACGCTAAGTAAACTAGATGGCGGTTGAAGCGCTTCGAAGATATCTTTCCCGCACGTTCAGCGCAAGGGTTTCTTGCATTCGGTTATTTGGGGAATCGCGCACCAGCGTTGGCAGAGGCCGTCCGGCACGCGCTCTCAAACGGGCAAAAGGCTTCCAACGATACCAGGCTCTTTGAGGAAGCAGCGAAACGCCTGGCGCGCGAGGAAGCCGGACGGAGCATCCGCGAACTTCGTAAGGGGAATGTCCTTGGCTCCGATCTGACTATCCGCCACCTGATTGAAGAAGGTCGCCGGTTCTGAGTTCCTTCGTTCCCGGGCAACTCTGTCAGTGCCGCATGGTGCTTTGAGGATCGGAGCACTCCCTACACGGATGCCGTCCTACAAGCTTTGATCGAGGGAGCTAATGCATTCGTGCCGGCCATCTGGAGACTGGAGGTTGTCAACGCTCTGGTGGTAGCCGAACGGCGGAAAAAGATAGCCCCAGCGAAGAACACGCAGTTCTTACAAGATCTGCAGTTGTTCCGCATTACGGTTGATGTTGGTGGACTCGACCACGTGTTCGGCACCGTTATCGATCAAGCCGGAGTTTACCAGCGCAGCGCGTATGATGCTTCGTATTTGGAGCTTGCACAGCGCCTTGGGCTTCCTTTCGCAACCAAGGATGAGCCCCTTAAGAAAGCCGCCGGGGAACTCGGAGTTCGGATCTTTCAGCTCTGATCATCGCTTTTCATCGCCTATAGGCTGGCCATCTATTTGCGGCCACCGCGGCGTTGCTGCTGAAGGCTTATGCGCCGGGCAACACCTGGCTTGAATTGACCCTTGCCGGGGCTTTCATCTCCGGCAGCTATCTGGCGCTGGCGCTCTTCACTTGCCTGGACCCGTGGCGCCGCCAGATGTTGTTCGAAAGGATTGGGCAAGAGTGGGCGAAACGGATGGGGTAAAACCACGCAACAAAGCCGCCAAAGTTGGCAACATCGTCGAAGAGAAGTGAAAGGCTCTCAAGGCCGATGGTTTGTCATGGGTTATGGTTTTGGAGCCGGATTCAGATGTTTTCCAGCATAGTACACAACCACCTTTTTGCTGGCCTGATCCGGGGTATAGAAAACTCGATCCCCGCCAGTGACCTCGTATTCCCATGAGCCCTTATAGTCTTTGTGTTTGAGCGGAAACACGCGGCGGGGAACGCGCTCCATGGGGTTTTCGCGGAGGCGGGCAAAGCATTCCCGAGTATTTTCGGGAGCCTTCTCTAAAAGCTCCTTCCAGTCTTTTAGTACGCGGCCATTTTTTGCAACGACTTCCCATTCACCCTTCGACGGGCCAGACGAGTCAACTGTCAGTGGCTTTTCGCTCATCCCTAAACAGTTGCAGGCGGTTCGATCTGGACCTCCGCCGATTCCCCATGGAAAGCTTCGCGAAGCTCAGGACTCAACGCAGCCCAGCCACTTTCAGACCATTCGTGAAGGATCGTATCGAATTCTTCCCAGCTTTCCTGGCGAACTGCCTTCCGATATGCGTCCATTAACTCGCTGGCCATTTCGGTTTTCTGAGCAGAGTCGAACGCGTTTATCCAGCGGTGTTCAGGTGCTGGTTCAGCCAAGTTGGAAAGTGCAACCCAGACAATCTCCGCCACATGAATAGCGGAGGCCGCTTCCCTTCTCCATGCTGTCGCAAGCTCACGCCGCATCAGTGCGAATGTTTCAGAATTCCGGATGATCGTGAGCGGTGCCCGCGCAGCCCTATCAAGAACGTCGCCAGAGCTTCTGTTAAGATCCGTTGCCCGAATCACCTCATCTTGGAACAAGTCGCTACTCATCAAAATTCACCTACGTATTATTATACGTAACGTCTAACAAGGGTCATGGATTGTATTTTTGGTGGACTTTTCGATACGATCCCGCTCTCATATAAACTTACCTTCATTATGGGTACTGCCAATGCCAATCCAGGTTCTGGTACTTCGTCTGCCCCAGCCCAGCGCGACTGGGCCGATTTCACTATTCGTCTGGCGACGTCCTGGGTCAGTCTTTTCACAGCGTATGTGGTTGCTCTGATTCTTGCGCTCACAAAGTTCAGAGAGTTAACCACGGGTCTCCAGGAGGTAGGCATCCCGCGGTGGCTCGGCATTGCCCTCATCGCTGCTTTCCCACTACTTGCTTTCATATGCTCCACGATCCCTACTTTTATCGAGCAACGCCGGATCAAGCGCTACTCGGAAATTAAGGGAACTATCCAAACCGGGTACTTCACGCTGCGTCCACGCGAAAACGAAGAGGGTTTCGGGCGCGCCGATAATGCCCACCAGGAAATACTTCGCTGGATCGAAAACACCCAAGAGCCTGTCTTGTACTTGACGGGCGCATCCGGAACCGGCAAAAGTTCTCTGCTGTCGGCATGGGTGATACCCAAACTCATACGGGGAAAACATGTCGTTATTCCGCTTCGGGGCTATGAAGAGGATCTCTTGGCGCGACTCAAAGACAAGCTCCTGCAGCCAGGCCTGATATGGGATAAAACACCCAGCAAAGCGGAGGATCTTCGATCCTTGTTAAACCGCGCTACCCAGCGCCTCGGCGAGCGCCACCTGTTCATCGTCGTCGATCAGTTTGAAGAATTTCTGATCCTCACGGATCAGGACCGGCAAAGAGCCTTCCAGAAATTTCTTTCCGAACAACCAATCGACGGCCTCACCTTCCTTCTCGTTTTTCGACACGAGTACGAGGGCCTTATCCAAGACCAACCCTGGCCCAAACTGCAGCTCGATACAAACCGGAAAGTGATCTCGCCTTTCACCGAAAGCGCTGCTCAGGAGTTCCTGCTCAAATCCGG
>JANXXV010000706.1 GCA_025350445.1 Bryobacteraceae bacterium
AATGCGCCGCGGTACTGTACACCGAAGTACGCCATCACCACCTGCTTGACGTCTGGTTTGTACCGTGCAACGGTAGCTGGATAAGCCGGAGTGTAATCATCCGTTATACGGCGGTGGCGCGTGCGTAGGCACTGCAAATGTTCGGGAATTGCCGATTCCATGTTGAGCTCTCATAACCCTGAAGTCAGTCGGATGCTGGAGTGCTGAACTCGGCCTGTCCCGGCGTTTCGCTGACCACCATACAACCCGACGAACCGTAGTCGCAACAGTGTGTTCCACGATCCAGCACGCTGGGCAAGTTAGTACCTATCCAAGGGAATCATCACGTTTCCTGGCAGAAAAGATTTTGGGTAGCGCTTTTTGTTCAATAGCCACGGGCCGTTGGAGGCACTTTGCGAGAGGGTCCAAGTTTTCGATTTGTCGCGCCCTGTTTGGTTCCGGCTACGCCGGGTTAGGTAGTATACACCGTTACGGTTTGGAGGTATCTCGCGCAAAGTCGCGCCGCCGTCACCGTCAATTCCGGTGGCTGGCTTCAGGTCTGACGGGCTTCCAAGAGCTGATCTCGGCTGGCGTTATCTTCCTTCTGGTTCGCAGCTCCGCATTTTACGCGCCCGTCCAAGACGTAGGCAAACAGCGACTTAGGCAAACAGCTCCGACAAAACTTCCATAATGCGAGGTAGTGGCCGTTTAGGATGCGCGCCCGGCAAACGCGTTCTTCCGCACCAGATGGATAGAGGTCTTCTTGACCTCCATCCGAAATTCATCGATCAAGCGCACCCGCCAGCCCGGCAAGCGAAAGTGTGTCGCTCGGACGATGGTCCTGAATCGCGATCCCCCTCGCGGCTATCTCCGCCAGCAACTGTGCCACGGCCGGCGACTGCTCACCGCTGCCCGGTACGATCACCGCCCACTGCAAATCCTCGCGGAACTCTTTTGTGCTGATGCGCCACCGCGCTAAGTCCGCCGGCGTAGTCCGGCCGATTTGAATCATCGACCAGTGCCGGGCCAATGCGACCGCCACTTCCCGATCCGGCAGTGGCCCGCGCACAATGAAATGGTTGTCGCCAAGCACCAGGATGCCCACCGTGTCGAAGCCCGCACTCATCGGCGAACGAACTCATGGATTTCGAAAATCGCTATCCCGTGCCGGTCACGGATCACGTTCACCAGGTTGTCCGCATACCCGCGCCCGGCCGCGAACGCCAGCAGCTTTCCGCGAACGCCGGCAATTACCTCATGCCCATCCGTGTGCGTCACGTAGAGGATGTTCGGCGTGGCTAGAAACCTCTCCATTCGCACGGCTCCACTGGCCTCGGCAAGACCCGGCACAATCCCATCGGAACCGGGATGGTAACCCATCCGGCCCGCCCCGTAGTATTCCACCTGCTGCAGGATTCCCCAATCCACCGCGAAGATCACCCGTCCTTGCCGCCGCCCCAGATCGCCCACCAGGGGCCGCACGGCATCCGTCCACATCAGCCCCGGACCATTTTCGATGAAGCGCGCCAGATACATGTTTACCACCAGCAGGTTCGACACTACGCAGAGCAGCACCAGGGCGGAAGCGGCCTTTGCAATGGTCCCCGGCCACTTCCCGCGGACCGCGAACATAGCCAATCCCAGAAGCAACTGTGGGAGCGGCCATAGCAGCACGGTGTGATGAATGGAGCCGCCCGCACCCGCCGTTCCCAGCATCAGCAGCGTTCCCAGCGCGCCTCCCAACAGCAGCAGCAAGCATACCCGCCGGTTCTTACCCCGCCGGCAAAGCACCGGCGCGGACAGCATCGCCGCCAGTAGAAGGTAGTACTGAATACTCCATTGCGGGTCGCCCAGATTCTTCTTCAGAAAGGGCGGAACTTTCTCCCACGCCCGCAGTCCCCGCACCGGCCCGTCCGGGTCTTCGAGAACCAGATATCCCATTAGTCCCCTGCCGTCGAGTGTTCTCCGCAGCATCCGGATCTTGCCCGCGGTATCCCCAGGCTCCATTTGTACATTGGCCGCGAAGGTGCGCCATCCGTGCGTGAGGTTGTAGAACAAGAAAGGTGCGGCGCCCAGCGCGAATCCCAGTAAGCACGCAGCCGCTAAGCGCGGCTTCCGCGCCGTCCGCCACAACTCGCGTGGACAAATTACGGCCGCGGCCACCGGGAATCCAGCCAACAGCCACAGGAACAGCGCTTTATCCCACAGCGCCAACCCGGCAAATAGAGAG
>JANXXV010000720.1 GCA_025350445.1 Bryobacteraceae bacterium
TGCATCCGCTGTTCACCGGGAAGATGGATGCCAAATCCACGGCGAAAGGCCCGGTGGGAACCGGTGAAATGTGGGAATGCCCGTCGTTCTTTCCGTTGGGAGACAAACACGTGCTGTTCGTTTCCACGCAGGGCGGAACGCCATATTTCATAGGCACCTACAAAGATTTCCGTTTCGAACCGGAGATCCACGGGCACCTCGACAACGGCGCCTGCTACGCCCCGATTACGCAGCTGGACGCGCAGGGTCACCGCATCTTGTGGGGATGGATTCCCGAACGCAGAAGCTCACAGGCGCAACGCACTGCCGGCTGGTCCGGAGTGCTCTCGCTGCCACGGGTCTTATCCATCCGCGCCGATGGCAGCCTGGGAATCGACCCAGCGCCACAAAGCCGCGTCCTGCGGCAGAGACGGCAAAACTTCCTGAACATCGCCATTCCCGACGGCAAACCGGCGCGGATTCCAGGGGTGAGTGGAGATTGTTTGGAGATACGCGCGGAGATTGATCCAGGGGATGCGGACGAGTATGGTCTTCAACTCTGCTGCTCCCCGGATCTGATCGAGAGCTCGCCGATCATACACAATCGCACTCTGAACCGCTTGAGCGGAGCTCAAGCACGCGCCTCGCAAAACGGCAACCTGATGCTGGCGGAAAGAGAAACGCTGCGGTTGACCATGTTCCTTGATTGCTCTGTCATCGAGGTCTTTGCGAATGGCCGCATGTGCCTGACCGAACGTGCGTATACAACAAAGCCGGGAAACACCGGGGTGGCGCTCTATGCAAAGGGCGGTTCGGCAAAACTGAAATCAATGCAGGTTTTCGAAATGAAGACAATCTCGGCCGACAGGATGACCACATGACGAGAGAGTCTTCAAATTCAACAGGAAGGAATTGTTCAGGCACCCCCTGCTACAGTTCTATTCCGTCAAATTATTGAAGCTGGGTATGTGCTTGACTCAGGTAATTGCTCTGGCAGCCGCCCGGTGGGGCGGTCCCCCTGGACTGCGCGGGACGCCTTCCTCCCGCTTGCTGGAAGCGGAGGCAGGGTCTCCGTGCCGGCGAGGGTGCCAGCCGCACAAGATGCTGCTGGACCGTACACGCCTGCGTCAAGCACATACCCGGCTTATTGAAAATAGGTAAGTAGATGGTTCAACCTAACCCGGCGTAGCCGGAACCAAAGAGGGAAATCGGATACGATGCGGGAATGGGCGTCGAATTACTGACGCAACGTCACGCATCACAGATTGCTGGAGTGTTGGGCTGTTACGACCGGATATTGCTATTCGGCACATTGCCGGGGATCTGCTACGCCGGAGGAATGACGTCGTTTTTGTACAAGCGGCAGGTTCGGATATTCGACTATCCAAAGTTCGCCGAACCGTTTCGCGAACGGATCCGCGAGAATGCCGAACGCATGGCGGCGTCAGCGGGCGTTGAGGTTGAGTTCATCCGCACCCGGAGCATCCGGAAAGAAGATCGGGCACAGGAACTGCTGGCGAAACGAGGAGATCATCCCGGGCTTGTGTGTATTCTCTCGGCGATGGAGCCGTGTTCGACCTACAAGCCATGGCACAACAAGCAGAGCGGCAAGACATACCTGGTTCCCAATGACGGTAAATGTCTTCACTACTATTTCTACTTCGTGGATGAAGAACCCGGCTTCTGCCACGTGCGGGTACCGGCATGGCTGCCCTGTCGTTTACAGATCTGCCTGAACGGGCACAACTGGCTGGACGGGCAACTGAGCAAACTCGGCATCAAGTACCGCCTGGCCGATAACGCCTTCACGCACATCGGAGACTGGCAAAAGGCACAAGCGATCTCCGATGGCTGGGAAGCGAGGCGAATTCACGAACGTCTCAACGAACTGGCGCGGCTGTGCTGCCCGATCTATAGCGATTTCGCCAGCGGCTACCACTGGAGCGTGAATCAGTGCGAATACGCCACCGATGTCGTTTTCCGCAGGCAGGCCGATCTGCAGGCCATCTACGGAAATCTGACCCGTACCGCGATTCATACGGTGAAGCCGGATAACATCGCGACGTTTCTGGGCAAGAAGCTCTCCACACAGTTTGAAGGCGAGATGGGCAATCGTTTCAATATCCGCATCGAAGGGACGCGGATCAAACACACTATGGGGCCGGTTTCACTGAAGTTGTATGACAAGTTCGGCCTCATTCTCCGCATCGAGACTACAGTCAACGATGCGGCCTTTTTCAAGCACTACCGCGAGGTAGAACATCGTGACGGCTCCCGTGGCGTCCAGTGGGCGCCAATGCAGAAAAGCATCTACAGTCTTCCCGCCCTGCGGGAACTGCCGGCAGCTTCCAACCGGCGTTACCTGGAGTTCCTCCCGGCAATCGAAGATCCGCGCGCGGGCAGAGACAGGCTCGACAAACTCTCGCAACCGGTCGAACTGGAGGGTCGGCGTTACTCCGGCTTCAACCTGTTCGACCCGCCTGATGAAAATCTGCTATGCTCCATCGTTCGCGGCGAGTTCCATATCAGCGGACTGCAAAACAAAACGCTGCGCCGCCATGCGCCGGAACTCAATAGCGGCCAGATGTCACGCGCGCTGAAACGACTGCGAACGCACGGCCTGATCAAGAAGATCGGTCACACCTACAAATACTACGTGACATCTTTCGGCAAACAAGTCGTGACCACCGCTCTCAAACTCCGCGAACTCGTCATCATCCCCCAGCTTGCCATTGGCGTCGCGAGGTAACTTCGTTTTCCTGCCGGAAAACGTCAGAATATTATTGGATAGGTACTAAATCCGGCAGTTCAAATCCTGCTCATCGTGCCAAGTCGCTCAAATAGCTCAGACTTTCAACTGCTTCGCAGTTCACCATTTGGTGGATAACTGATTTCGGTGCAACTGCTTGCAGCCTAAAGACCTTTCCGATGTTTGGTGGTTTCAACTGTCGGATTTAGGTTCAACCAGGCCGCGACGGTAAGTAAGCGGTTTTCCCGTGTCCAGCAATGTTTGTAAGTCAACGGTTAATCCCTCAACCGAGCGCATCCCCCTAACCGCGTTCCTCAACTCTTAGGCCTAAATCCGG
>JANXXV010000755.1 GCA_025350445.1 Bryobacteraceae bacterium
TGGCGCCGTTCTTGAACAACGGCACCCCGCCGGGATTCACTGCATCGGGATTGCTGTCGTTCAAATCGGCTTTGCCCGTCTGAATTCCCAGGCCCGTCTGGCTTCCATCCAGCGATCTGGCCGGAGGTACTTCCTGCCCCGAAATAAAGTCCGCGTTCAGCGGACAACCGCGATTCGTATTCTCAATTCCATAGAGGGCCGCCACCGGAGTGTAGCGAATGCCGGGCGGGAAATGGACCCCGCTGATAAATCGCACAGTGCGGGACGAAAGAGGGGCCTGATTGTTGCTGAAAAACGACGCAGTGCGCGCCAGCGCGATTGCCAGGTCGTTCACGTCAACCTGATTGCCGAAATTCCCCAGGTAGGTGGCGCCGGCATCCGGTTTTCGGAACAGACCGAGAATGTTGCCCTGCCGGTCTGTCACGGCAATCACCGCCGACTTGGAGTTGATGGACGCCGCGGCTTTCCCGATGACCGACTGCACATCGTCCGCAGTGAGCACCGGAGCCTGGCCATACATCGGTACGGAAAGTGCCGCAAGACTGAGAAGTGCGCCGAGTCTCATAAGAGGGCGTTGACCGCGCGCATTTGAACCGCGAATTTCTCCGGACGGTACGAAGACGGATCGTCAAGCTGGCGAAAAAGACCGTTAATCGCCGCGCGGAGTTGTTCCTGGTTTGCCGGCTTGGCATTGTTGGAATAAACCACAAACAGAGATTCCAGCGCCATGGCAGCCTGTTCGGCCGCGCGCTCGCCTTGGGCGGAGATCCGTTCCGCATCACCCGATATTCCCTTCAGCAATCGAACCGCCGACGACTGATCGAACTTCATTCCAGCAATTCGCCGCGCCAGGCGGTCCGCAACTTCAGAACCCGAGGTGGCAACGGCGGCTAGACGTTTCCGGTCCGTGGCCAGATCGCCCACCAGCTTTGTCACCTGGGCAAGTTCCGCGTCCAGTTGCTGGCCTGCGCCCGGTTCAATCTCCTGCAGAATCCGTTGGAACACGACGTAGCGGGATGCGTTGAACGGAGGAACTCCGGGCGTCCGGTCCGAATAGCCGCGCTCCTGGCGCCAACTTTCTTTGGCGGTGGTCAAACTGTGGTGGCAGGCGTAACAATCGAGTTCGGCATACTCCGGCCAGACATCACCCAGAGCCCGGCGGGCCAACCGCAGCAGATGTTCCCGCAACTGGACAGCCTGTCCCGCGGCCAGCGTTCTAACCCCAATCCACGGGTCTTTGTCCAGCGGTTCCTTCCAGTGGCGGGGCATCACGGCTGAGAAGGAATCCAGTTCGAAGTACAGGTCGGGATGGCCCGCGGCGATCATCCTATGGTCGACAAACTTCTCCTTGTCGCCTAAATGGCAGGAGAGGCATTTCTCGCTTCGCTTGATAATGTCGCGGGTATCGTACATGCCCAATTGGACTGATTTATCGAAGTTCCAATCGCGGGTTGTGTGCGGGCCGAGCCAGTTGGAGGCCGGTCCGTGACAGTTTTCGCAGCTGACCCCGTCATTGCTATCGAAAGTCCGGGCGCGCTGCGAAAGCGGCACATCCAGAGAATGGCAGGTCAAACACTTAGGGGCCGTTTCCGGGTGCGGCAGGCCCAGAATTTTCCCCATCCGCTGGCCAATTGGATTGGTAAGCACCTCAAATGCTTTAGTGTGCTTATCTTTTACAACCCAGGTACTGTATTCGTTTTGGAGAACGGACGTGTCCTGCCGCGGCTGAACGCCCCCGTGACAACTGGGTGAACTGCACGAACCGGGGCCGGTAAACATAGCCTGCAGGTTCTTGGCCGGTTCCACGGCGTCGGCAGCCAGAAGAGAGCCGACGATCATGCCAAAGGTAGCGGTAAGCCGGAAATAGCGATACTTATGCTTCAGTGCTGTCACTCGATTCGACCTTCCGAACAACGCTCAATTATAACGGTGCGAGAATTGTACACCGATTTTCTGGAGGACACCATAGCGGAACTGGGAATTGGGTTAGTTTGAAATACCTTGGGGTTTCGCGCGGCATGTTCGAAGTTGTCACTCTCTTCGGCGCAAGCACACGATTCGGAAATACTCAAGACCGCCATAGCAGCTTGTCGTTATGAAGCGGTGGACACGAGGCGCCAGGGTCTCAGTTGGTTTGCCAGACACGGCATCGCGCTTGAGAAAATCATTTTAGTTTCCAAAGGCGGATGGTTTTGTCGATACTTCCTGACGCGAGTTCCCGTCCATCGGGCCTGAAGACGACAGAGGGGACAGCTTCTGTGTGACCAGTAAGCGTGCGGGTTGCCTGGCCACCCGCTAAGCCCCACAGCCGGATCGTCTTATCCATACAGCCAATGCTCGGGTCCCAACCACGGAACACGACACCATTCGCACCCCGCCCTAATTCCCCTAGGATCTGGTACGGTCCAATCTGCTGTTGCATGGAATGATTCAGGATACCTGAATGAACTGCGGAGCCGCCATGCGCCGGCCCGAACATTATGTTGTGGCGCCCTCGCGGTAGAATGATCGTTGATGACGGGCAAGGTCAGTGTCGTAATCGAGCGGGACCAACATGGATGTTACGCATGGTGCCCAGAATTGAAGGGCTGCCAATCGCAAGGAAAGACGATCGAGGAGACCCTCGCCAATATCCGGGAAGCGATTGACCTCTTCCTGGAGACTCTGACCGATGAAGAGCGTGCGGCTGCGTTGAGCCAGGAGATTCTCACCACCGCAGTCGAAGTTCATGCCTAAACTGCCGCGCCTGACTGCGTTGGATGCGGAAGCGTTGCTGTTGAAATCCGCGTTCGTCTGGCTGCGATCGAATGGTAGTCATCGGATCTATGCGAAGGGTGGCCGCAGGGTTGTGGTTCCGTTCCATAGCAGCGCGACGCTGCACCCGAAAATCGTCAAGCAGGTCATCGAAGCCATTGAGGATGCCTCACCGTAGCTGATTCTTCCCATATAGTGCCGATCTGTTTACCAGCTTGCCCCACCGATAAGATTTTTGACCATCGGTAGAAGTTACTCGGTTATAATAATCGCTCACCGTACAGCCGGAGGAATAGTGCGAGGCGGAAGCGAAATCTTTGACGAGCTGAGAGCTATACAGCGCCAATACGGCTATCTTACGGGCGACCAGTTAAGCGCGCTTTCGAAACGCACCAATATTCCGGTAGCCCGCATTCACGGTGTGGCCGACTTCTATCCTCACTTCCATCTTGCTCCGCCGCCCAAAATCACCGCCCACGTTTGCTGCGACATGTCGTGCCATTTGCGGGGGTCCGATCACGTCCGCGCCGATCTGAAACAGCGATTTCAGGCGATGGGAGAGAAGAACGTGGCAATCCGCGATGTCTCCTGTCTGGGCCAATGCGATGGCGCCCCTGCCGTTTCCATCAACGATCACGTATACCGCAACGTAACTTCATCTCAGGTGGAGGCGCTGATTTTCACCGCGCTGGCGGAAAGCGAACTTCCCGAATTGCCGCCCGGCAAGCCGCAGACGGACCTGAAGTCCGATCCGTACAAAGGCGCTCCGCACTACGCGTGCGTCCGGAAATTAGTGGAAACCGGCGACTTTGACGGCACCATTGCCGCCTTGAAAGCAAGCGGCCTAAGCGGGCTTGGCGGCGCCGGCTTTCCCACTGGCGTCAAGTGGGAGGCAGTGCGCAAGGCGCCGGGTCCCGATAAGTATGTGGTCTGCAACGCCGACGAAAGCGAACCGGGAACCATCAAAGACCGCTTCATCATGCAGCACCTGCCGAATCTGGTGATCGAAGGGATGATCATCGCCGGCCTGGTGACCGGAGCGGAGAAAGGCATCCTCTATATCCGGCACGAGTACGAAGCGCAGGAGAACATTCTGCGCGAGGAGATTGATCGCTGCCGGCAAGAGGGGCTCATCGGCGACCACGTTTGCGGATCGGATTACGTGTTCGACCTGGAGCTGTTCGTCAGCCCGGGCGGCTACATCTGCGGCGAAGAAACTGCCCTGATTGAAGCCATTGAAGGGAAGCGCGCCGAGCCGCGGAACAAGCCGCCATTTCCGGTAATTAGCGGCGTCTGGAACAAGCCAACGGCGCTCAACAACGTGGAGACATTCGCGAATGTCCCGCAGATTTTGATCAATGGCGTGGAATGGTACAAGGCGCAGGGCCGCGGTCCGTGTTCCGGATTGAAGTTCGTAGGGATCAGCGGCGATGTCCGGAATCCGGGCGTCTTTGAAATCCCGATGGGAACGCCAGCGTCGGAGGTGATCTACGGCCGCGCGCTGGGGCCGCCGCCCGGCAAGAAGTTTAAGGCTTGGGCGCCGTCAGGGCCGTCGTCGGGTTATCTGCCCGCATCCATGATGGATACGCCACTCGATTTTAAGGCGCTGTCGGCGGTCGGTTCCATGCTGGGATCGGGTGCCATTGTAGTCTGCGCGGAAGGGCGATGCATGCTGGACATGGCGCTGAACGCCGTCCGGTTCTTCCGCAATGAGTCCTGCGGGAAATGCGTGCCCTGCCGCATTGGAACGCAGAAGATGGTGGACATTATGACCGGTTGGTCTCTGGGGAAGGGTAAGCCATCCGATCTGGGCCTCATCGAAGAATTAACAGAGGCGATGAAGCTGGCGTCGATTTGCGGCCTGGGGCAATTCGCCCATTCCCCGCTCTCTTCCGTGCTGCTGCATTTCCGCGCGGAGATTGAGGCGCATATCATCCGGAAAAAGTGCCCGGAAGGGATTTGTCCCATGCGCGAGGAGTTCCCGGCATGATCGAAACCCTGATCGATCTAGTGATCGACGGTACGCCGGTATCGGTTCCGGCGGGAACCACGATCTTCGACGCCGCCCGTATCATTGGAATTCCGATTCCGACGTTGTGTCATCAGCAAAACGAAGTGCCTGTGGGGGTTTGCCGTGTGTGCCTGGTGGATGCCGGCGGCCGCGTGTTATCCGCTGCCTGCGTCCGGCCCGCCGAGAACGGCATGAAGGTCAGCACCAATTCCCCCAAGGTGTTAGGCGCGCGGAGAACGCTGGTGGAGCTGCTGATGGCCGACCACCCCAGCCCTTGCGCGCGGCAACGGCAGTCCGGCGATTGCGAGCTGGAAACACTGGCGCGCGACGAAGGCATTAAGCAATCCCGGTATGCGAAACGTCTTTCGCCGCGCGGGCAGGACAATTCCTCGTTTGTGATCGCGGTGGACCACGAGGCATGTATCCTTTGCGACCGTTGTATCCGGGGTTGCGACGATCTGAAGCACAACGACGTGCTGGCCCGTCGTGGCAAGGGATATCAGACAGGCATCGCGTTCGATAATAATCTGCCGATGGGAAATTCATCGTGCGTTTCCTGCGGGGAGTGCATGATTTCCTGCCCCACCGGCGCTCTCACCAACAAGAGCATTATCCAAACAGTGATTCCCGGCGGTGAACCAGTGCAGGTGGATGACCTGCTCAAGCTGCCGTACTTTGAGGAAATCTCGGGAACATTCCTGGAACTCAACCGGAACGCGGTGGTGACGCGGCACTTCAAGCAGGGCGACATCATTTGCCGCGAAGGCGAATACGGCTCCACCGCATTCTACATTTCCGAAGGCAAGGCGGAGGTGTTCCTCTCCACGCCCATGGCGCACGTGAAAACCGAGGGCGGGGCGAAGGGCTTTTTTAGCCGGTTGACCAGCATTCTGGCGGGCAGCCCGAAGCACACAGACGATGGCGTGGATCAGAAACGAATGATCCGCATCGATGCCCCGGTGGATCTGAACTTCGCAAACCCAACCGCCGAATTAGGCCCCGGCGATCTGTTCGGCGAAATGACGTGCATGAGCCTGTACCCCCGCTCGGCAACGGTGCGCGCGTCCAGCGACTGCGTAATGTATGAAATGTTGCGCAATGTGCTCGACATCATCCAACGCAACAAGAACATGCGCGCCAAGCTGGACGCCAACTATCGCAAACGAGCGCTCGACGACCACTTGCGGACGGTTCCCATCTTCTCTTCCTTGAGCGAAGACTTCATTGACGAACTCCGGAACAAGGTGGAACTGGTCCGGTTCTCGAAAGGCGACTCCATTTGCCGGCAGGGCGAGATTGCCGACAGCTTCTACCTGGTGCGGATTGGCTTTGTGAAAGTGGCCGAAGAGCATCCGGGTGGAGAGCTGGTTCTGGCCTACCTGGGCCGCGGCGAATATTTCGGCGAAATGGGACTGCTGAGTCCCGGCGGGCTTCGAACCGCATCGTGCATGGCGCTGGATCACGTGGAACTGGTGCGCATTCAGGCGGAGGACTTCCGCCACATGATGGCCCGGTTCCCTGAGATCCACGAGAACCTGTTGCATGTAGCGGCCGAACGGGAAGAGCAGAACCGGATGCGCCTGAACAAGGCCACCAGCGTTCCACTCGACCGGTTCCTGGAACAGGGCCTTATGGAAGCCCAGAGCCTGTTGATTCTGGATCTCGACAAATGCACGCGCTGCGATAATTGCGTGAAAGCATGCGCCGATTCGCACGACGGAGTTACCAGGTTGATCCGCGAAGGCCTGCGGTTCGATCACTACCTGGTTCCTACTTCGTGCCGCCAGTGCCGCGACCCATTGTGCATGGTAGGCTGCCCGGTGGGTTCGATCCGGCGCCGGAATTCGCTCGAAATCTACATCGAAGACTGGTGCATCGGCTGTGGTCTCTGCGCGAAAAATTGCCCCTATGGCAACATCAACATGCATCCGTTCACCGTGAACGAACAGGATCCGCTGATGCCGTCGCGCCAAGTGGCAGTGGTGAAGTACAAGGCCACCTCTTGCGATCTGTGCATGGATCACGAAGAGCCCAGTTGCGTCTACGCCTGCCCGCACGACGCCGCGCACCGCGTGGATCCACTGAAGTTTTTCAACTTGAAGCAGGCTGTCCCAGGGAGGCTGTAGGAGCCGGCGATGCGTATCGACGACACCCACCGCCCCTGGCTGATCGCCAGTCTCGCGATTTTAGGAATCAGTGTGGCGATGTATGTGCCCTACGCGATCGCTGCGCCCAGCGGACCGAAGGGTGGCAGCTTTCTTGGCTTGGTCTACGGCATCGCCGGGTACGGATTCATGTTGTTCGCCGGGTTGTTGGGAGCGCGGAAGAAAGTTCC
>JANXXV010000773.1 GCA_025350445.1 Bryobacteraceae bacterium
ATCTCGTCGTGAATCCCGGTGGCATCGCTAACAGCGTCCCAAACCTGCTCCGCGGGCAGGCGGCGCACCATGTGCCGGGCGAAGTAATCGGCGTACTCTGCTTTCCATTTTCCTTCCGGCACCCGATGCGAAAGCTGGTACGTGCTGGAAGTCACAATGGTGCGGATCAGATACTTCAAGTCGTAATGGTGCTGCTGGAAGTCTTTCGCCATCGCGTCCAGAAGTTCAGCATGCTGCGTTAGCACTCCCAGTCCGCGATCGGTCGAACCGGCGGATTGATACCGCACCAAATCGAACGCCGTGGGCGGATCCACAATGCCTGCTCCAAACAATTCGGCCCAGATGTTGTTGACGATAGTCCGCGCAAACTGAATATCACCGGTAAGCATCCGCGCGTATGCCTGGCGCGGATCTTCCCCTTCCCGAGGATGCTCACCCGTCAGGATAAACGTGGGAGTAGTGTCGGCTTTATAACGCGGAAGGCGCACCACGCTCTTGCTGCCGGTGTCGTAACCCTTGCCATCGTTGCTCAAGACGAATTCATCCACCAGATCCCCGTATGGCCGGTGCAATCGCACTTTCCCGAAGAAGGCCGCCTGCCGCCAGAGGTCCGCCCGCTTCTTCCCGGTCAGCCAGAGGTTCACCTTTTCCAGATGCTTGACGCCGTCATGGCAGGAAATGCACTCCAGGTTCATCCCCAGAAATATACGTGTGGTGCGGATGGCTAGCTCATCGTAAGTGTCTTCATGGTTAACCGTACTTTGATCTGGTTGGTCGATATAGAATCGGACCAGAAAATTTGCCGGGGCCGAGTCGAAGTTGGAGCGCGCCGTGGCCGTCAACAACCCGCGAACGAATTCGTCATAAGGCTCGTTCGTAGCCAGGGCGTTATAGATATGGTGATGCAGCAGAGTGCGGCCGCGCCCCATCAGGTTGCTCACCCGAAACAGGTCGGAGAAGAAGTAAGTCCAGCGGTCAAGGTAGGGCGTAGATGGCTTCACCGTCATGCCCTTCGTAGTAACCGTCATCAACTCATCCACAAGGTTGTCGCGCTTCTTTACATCCTTATCAGCGACGAACTTGCGTATCTTCTCCGGTTCCGGTAGCCGTCCGGTCAGATCCAGAGAAACACGCCGCAGAAACTCAATGTCCGAACAAAGCGCGGCCTGCGGAATTCGATCCTTACCGATCTTGTTGAAAACAAAATCGTCAATGTAGTTTTGGACCGACGCGGGTCGGGACACGAAGTAGGGCAGGTCGGCCGCGGACGCCTCGGTGAATTGCGAGCGCTCCGCCGCGGTTGGCCCCTTTGGCACAGCAGGATGTTCCGTATCAGCGCCGGCAGCCAAGGTCAGGCTGGCCACGATTACGCCCGAAATTACGAAAAGAATCGAGGTTTTCATTAATTCAATGCGCGGACTCTGATCGGCCTAAAATGCCAGTGATCGATCATAATACTATCATGCTGTATGGAATCTGCCGTGGCGAGTAGCGGAGTTGACCGGTAAACAAAAGGGCATTCCGCAATGGGAGACGGGCATCGTGAGGCTTCGCGGGTCCTTTCAGCGGGGGGCGCCGCTTTAACACCGCTCCGCAGCTGGGAGCGAGCCTCGTGCAACCTCTAGCCAAATCAGTCTTTATGGGGAATTTCGATCTCGGTATAGCTGCCAGGCGTCGCGGCATTCACTGCGTCGGCAATGCGGTCAAGGTGAAGCTTGACGTCCGGCCACTGCTGGTTCCCCAGCACGACGATGGCGATTTTGCGCCCGGATAGATTCTGCTGGTACCGGATGTTCTTGTCGGAGGCAGCAGCAAATCGTAGTCGGCTTCTTCAGCTTCCCGGAGCAAGTCGCCGTTCTGAAGTTCGTGCCAGCCGATCTGGCGGGCAAACGCCACCTCATGGCCGGCGAGACTACGGGCGCTGGGATTGGGCGTTCCGTTGTCGAACAATATCCTCATCCGTACGCGGGGGCCTTTTCAAGGCTCTGGGCTGCAAAATGAAGGACGGCTTTCACTTCTTCTTCAGTCACATCGAACACTTCCGTGATCTCCTTGACAGAAAGACCGGCTTCCAGATTCGCGAAGATTGTTTGAACCGGCATGCGCGTATTTTTAAAAACCCACGCGCCGCTCACCTTACCCGGGATGCTTTCAACCGCGGGGCATTGGGACCAGCCAAGTTGTGCCATACGGAACCCCTCTCTCATTGTATTCCGATGCGGGCAGTTTGTTAGCTTTCCGGGGCGTTTGTCGAGGGAACGGCGCGGGCGCGCAAATCCGAATCCCAGTGTTCGGGGAGAATCCACTTTAGATGGGCTACGAACTCAACCCCTAAGCTTGGTCCACTGCGAAATACCTTGGGACAGGGGCCACCCCGCGTGAAGAAGTATCCGAAGTACGGTGATTCGGTAACCTGAAAAAACCGTTCGCCCGCGTTGACCATCTCGCCGACGAAAAAGAACCAACCGCCATAGTGATGGAGTCCGTTCTTCAATGGTCCGTCCGCAACGGCCTCTCCCTCTTTATTCGGATCAATCCCAAGTCGATCAAGCAGGTCTCTGAACGGAGCTGGATACACTGCATTTCGTTGAGCCATCAGATTCCGACAGCCGACGCACAGGCAATCTTCCGCCCAGCCATTTTTCAAGCTCGCGTAAATGGCGACGGTAGCCTCCCGATCATAGCGGACGGTCTGGTCCCCCAGATGCATTTCAGTCATCGGCATTCCTTCATTGTGATCGAGATTGATGTGCCGTGGTGGCCAATTTGAGCGATGTGTTCGGCGAGCCCCATACTCATCTCCCGATATGTCGTAATGTGTAGATCATACTCGTACGCGCCCCGTGCCGGTACAGGTCGAACCACGTCGCCCCGGATCTACGCCAAATGACGTATGCCAAATAATGTTGACGGATCTACGCCAAATAATTCTGAAAGCGACCGGTGAGGAACCCTGGCGTCCAAGAGGCCTTCAGCATTAGAGGTTGATCTCCACGATGACGGTGCCCCCCCGCCTGACAAATGTACCGGCTGGCGGCGTAATGCTGACGACGTCCTCGTGCTGGAAGTTCGGGTTCCTTTGATCAATCCGAAACTCGATCACCAGGCCGAGTTCGCCAACCGACAGCGTGTTGAGCTTCATGTCGCCGCCTTTTTCGACTTCGGTCCTGTTATGCCACTCGGGAATGGCTAGAGCACCGGCGATTTCCGCCCATTGCGCCACCGATTTTTTAAGGTTGGCGACAGCCTCCTGCGGGGCCGTGATGGTGCCTCTGACCGGCGCGATCAAGCTGGCAGGGGTATCACCGGTGATAGCGGGGTTGCCGGCGACAGTCACGCCCCAGCGGTAGTCTCCGTTGAAGTTGATGGTCAGACCGTCCTGAAAGTCGTGCACCAGGGCCCGCCGGAAAGCGCCGCCGCCGGAGTGGCGCATCGAGCATGAAGTCCGCGGTCGTGGTCTTCAACACATTGCCTTCCACAAGCACCCGGTTGCCATCAGCTTGATCAAGCTTGACATCGGTTGGCATCGGATTTTCCTCGTTCCTAAGGAACACTCCACAACGTCGCGCAGCGCTGGGCGTTGCCGCATTGAAACGTACTGCCTCCTGATATAAGAAAATGCCGCGAAGCCATGAAGGCAGGCAGATCCACCGCGGACGCCTCAGGGAACAGCGAGCGTTCCGCCAAGGTCAGCCAGGATCGCAAGGCGATGCGAGGTCATCATCGCGGCATTGCCCGGGCTTCATACACCCTAAAGTGCTAATGATCGATCATATACTATAATATCGTCTTGAGTCGATCCAGCGAAATTTCCATGGTGCCGCAAGCACCGGCACTGAGTCTGAATCGACCGCAGAAGAAAGTGGTTGTCCTGCTCGTCGGCCTCAGTCTGATGAGCTATTTTCAGCGGACCGCCATGTCCATCGCCGGGCCGTCCATCGCCCGTGAGTTTTCGCTGAGTGAGACTCAGATGGGCGCAATCTACTCGGCGTTCCTTCTTGGATACGCGCTGCTGATGATCCCTGGAGGTTGGCTCGCCGATCGCATCGGACCGCGCCTGGCGCTGGGAATCGTTGGCTTCGGAACGGCCGTGCTTACTTCGCTGACAGCCTTTGGCGGTCGCGCGGGCCTGGGAGCCCTGGTGGGAGTTTTCCCGGCGTTTCTAGGAATCCGGTTGCTGCTGGGAATCGTTTCGGCCCCAATTTACCCTGCCACCGCTCGCATGAGCGCGAATTGGATGGGCATCGGAGTTCGCGGGCAAGTGTCAGGCTGGATTGTGGGCGGCGCAGGCGTCGGCGGGGCCCTTTCTCCGCTGATCTTCTCTCACCTCATCGCCAGCGTCGGATGGCGGGCGGCGTTTGTGTTTACGGGCGCCGCGACGGCGTTGTTGGCTGTGCTCTGGATGACTGGAGTCCGCGATTACCCGGCCGGAGTGGACCAATCAAAGCAAGATACGTTTCGCCCGACGCCATGGCGCAAGCTGCTGACCAACCGCGACCTGATGCTGCTTACTCTGGGTTACGTCGCCGTCGATTATTTTGAGTACATCTTCTTCTATTGGACCTACTACTATCTGGGCCAGATTCGACACATGGGCGCGGACCAGAGCGCCATCTATACGACAGGGCTCTTTATCGCGTTCCTGATCTCCGCGCCGATCGGCGGAAAAGCGACCGATCTTTGCGTGCGCCGGTTTGGACTGAAGACTGGAATGCGAATCGTCCCCATCGCCGGAACCGCACTAAGCGTGGCGGTGCTGCTTGTAGCCGTCGGTCTGTCCAGTGCGGAGATGACCGGTGTGCTGATGGCAGTGGCGTTGGGTTTTGCCGCTTCCACCGAAGGGGCGTACTGGGCGGCTACCATCCAAGCCGGCGGTAAGGAAGCGGGTGCGGCTTTTGGAATCCTCAACGGCGGCGGAAATCTGGGAGGGTTTCTTGCGCCCGTGGCCACTCCCTGGCTTGCCTCAAAATTCGGCTGGTCCGCCGGCCTTTATTTTGGCTGCCTCGTAGTTTGCCTCAGCATCGGCGTATGGTCTTTTATCGATATGGAACGGCATCCGGCCGGTTCCTAGCGGCCTCGTAGTCCCGCTCAAACGTGTTGTGGACCATGGCCGTCCACTTATCAATACAGTGCCGGCTCAGGCAAGCTGCCTCAGCGCGGCTGGCTTCCTCGAATTTACACCGGAGGCCAGAATCTGTCTTACTCAAATGAGGCATAGGCGCTCTTATGAATCAAACTCAAAGCCCGTCCGCACCCGCTTCCGCGACCTCCAACAGTAGTTGGACTCGCCATCCGCTGGAACCGTTAACCCAGGCTGAAGTCCAACAGTCTGTTGAACTGCTGCGCGCCCGCGCCGACTGGACTCCGAAAACCCGCGTTATTAGCATTGCTCTCAAGGAGCCCGATAAGAGCGCCGTCCAAGGGTGGTCGGCGGTACCAGCCTCCAGACGCTGCGCCAAAGCTGTCTTGATGAATGACGAACTGTATCGCGCGTCGACCGTAACGCTTGACCTTACCGCCAACTGCGTCACCGGCGTTGAAATGGCGCGCGAAGGAGCGCAATCCACACTCTCGGCCGACGAACAAATTGAGTGTGGCAAGCCGTTCTCTCTAGCGAAGACTTTCGCGCCGCCCCGGAAAAGCATCATGGCATTAAGAACCCCTCGCTCGTAATGATGGATGTCTGCAGCGCTGGCCAATATGAGGGGAACGACCGGGTTGCGGGCCAGCGATTGACGCGTCCGCCCTATTTCCTTCGCTCCGCCCTTACCGATAACTGGTATGCCCGTCCCATCGAAGGTATCCGGCCGGTGGTCGATCTGAACATCATGAAAGTGTTGCGCATTGAAGATGACTCACGGGCAAGGAGATTCTATAGATGCCGGACACCTGGGCGAGGGCGGAAACACTGTCTCGATCCGAAAACACAGCATCTTGTAGTCGCAGCAAGAATCCGCCTGTCCCGATTGCGCTCACGGCCGCTGTACGAGTTGAATCACCGTGCCGTGCCTTTTGTCCGCCGCGTTCCATGACAGTTGGACAACAAACTTCTTGCCGGGGAAGCGCAGAACCACATACTTCATGTCCGCATTGATATTCCTGGAATGCGGCACGTCTTCGCTCCCGGCCTTCTTGTAAAAAGCGTCGACCTTATCAAAGGAATCCGTCGAATTGTAGGCGACGTTCTCAGGGTTGGATTTGCGGACCGACTTGCTGACCTGTTCCTCTACCGTGGCCCCGGGATAGACGGCGACATCCGGGGAAAAACCCAGACAAGGGAAAGCGAGCAACAGCATAACACCTATAGATTTCAACCGTTTCCTCCACAGGCCCCACGCGGCGGAGCCTGCCCAAGGGTACCACCATTGGTTAATCGTGTTTGGCGGAACGGGACTAAGAACCCGTTATCGACACTTGTACAGATACGTCTCCAATCTGGATGACGAATACGTTTTGTCCGGCCGCAGGCCCCAGTTGCACATCCAAACCAAACAACCCGGGCACGTCAGTGTCGTGCGAGACGACCCCGCGTATGGAGCCGCCCCCAATTGTGGCGCTCGCCTGCGGTTTCGCATCTGAAATACTCAAACCGGAAGCGTCGGTGACGCGGAAGAATACCGCATCCCGCTGCGTGCTACGGCGTCTTCCGCTGGCGATGCTGTCGAGCACGGTGATCCGGGCCGGCACTCCCGATGGCACGGCGTACCAATACGGGATGCGCGTTTGCGTTCCTGAAGTGCCGGTCACCGCCAGCACCCCTTCATAGGTTCCCGCCCCCAGCCCGACCGCGTTCCACACCACCGGAACGTCCATTGACGCACCGGCTGCCAGTTGAACCGAGTTCATCGCAACCGAGGGACTGCCACCGGCGGAGCCGGCGATTGGTACGATCGAGAACGTCTCATCGGACTGCCCCACGTTGGTGATCTTGAGCACCCGGCTCACTTGCGCATCGGATGTTCCCGCGCCAAAGCTGAGCGATGTAGGATAAGCCGTCACAGTGGAATGAAGAGCGGCGATGGCATTCAGCAAGCCCGCGCCCGTCTGCTGCACACTCAACGTCTGGCCGGAAGCCGGTTGCAGGGCGGCGGCGGTATTGATCAACAGCGATCGATACTGATCTACCGTCAAGCCGGGCCGTGCGCTCTTGATCAGCGCCGCCGCACCGGCTACCAGAGGACTGGAGAAGCTGGTCCCGTCCACCAGGATGTACCCGTTGGGATCGTACATGTCGCCCGCCGAGTCCAGCGTTTGGGTAGCGACGTAGATGTCCTGTCCAACGGCCATCATATCGGGCTTGATACCCGCGTCCACGTTCGGCCCGGCCGCGGTGAAATCCGTTATTAAATTCGACGGCGCCGGAACCGCGCTCAGCGCGAACTGCAAGGTGCCGGCCGCCAATGCCGAACCGGCGAGGCTCTGCTTGATGGCAACACCGGCGTCGTAGCCGATCATCTCAGCCGGAAGCGTGGCTGTTCCCACCGTCATATGGATCGCTTGCGGCGATGCCTGCGCCGCATAAACCAGTCCACCCACTGCTCCGGCATTCTGCGCGTTAGTGAGCTTGATCTCAAAAGTGCAGGTCCCACGCAGAATCAGCGCAATACGGCCCTTCAAACTATTGGCGGGCATCGCGGAACATGCCAGCCCATTTGTGTCCAGCGTGGCAACGTCCACCAGCGGCGCTGAAATGGGCGCGGCCGGTACAACGCCGTCGCCGGAGATCGCAATGAAGGCTGGAAGTCCGGCAATGCTGGCGCTGCTGGCAAAAGTCCGGTCGTTTGTGCTCGCGCCAACGGCGATGGCGGAAGGCGCCGACGCCGGTGACGACATCGTGTTAAGGTCCGGCCCGCTATTGCCCGCCGAGACAACTACAATCACTCCTGCCTTTGTCGCGCGCTCCACCGCCTGCGCATCCAGATCGTCAACCAGCCGCGGAGCAAGATCGCTGCCAAGGCTCAGATTGATCACGTCCATTCCGTCGGACACCGCGTCGTCGATTGCCTTCAGAATTGCGTCGTCCGAGGCAGAATCGTTGAAGCCCGGGGTGCCGAACACTTTGTAATTTCCCAGAAACGCCTTCGGCGCCACACCGGTGACCGTTGCCAGCGGGCCATCGTTGCGCACTCCGGCAGCTACCATCGCCAGCGCCGTGCCGTGCCCAACATGGTCCCGTGCCGAGGTATCCGGATCGTGATTCGGAAGCAGGTTCACGTAGCTTCGGGCAACGATGATCTTGTTATTCGTGTAGGCAGTGTCCGTATCGTTATTGACTCGTGGATAGGTGGCCGGAACGGTAAGCGATGTGTCCTGAAAGCCGGGACGCGTAGAATCGATGCCGCTGTCGATAATGGCAATCTTGACGCCGGCGCCGGCGCGATCCACTCCAATCTCGTTCCACGCATCGGTTACCCTGTGCAGCGCCACCGCGCGGTCCAGAACCATGTGCATCATCCGCACCTGCACTACACGCTTCACACCCGGCAGGCTGGCCAGTTGGGCCGCGGCCGCATCGGATACCTGCACAAACATTGCATTTGCAACGGTGTCTACCGTATCCAGCACAACGGCTTGCTGTTGCTCTAAGCGGCCTCGGAGCTGTTGCTGCTCGCTCCGGACCCTGGCCCGATGCGCCCCGGCAACCGCGCTGTGCATTCCCCCTCTGCCGGCAGCATGCAACACGTGTGCGGAGACGGATTCGGTATTTAGTTCAACGATGTACCGGCCTGGGAGTCTTTCAGCAAATAACCCCGTGCTGTACAGGGCGAAACCGGTGAGCAGTAGACTCTGGCAAAAAGAACGCATACTCATACAAACGCATCCGGCTGCCATCCAGTGTCGGAATTCTGTGTAAATTAGTGTTAAATACAAGCCACGGCTTGAAAGCTGCGCGGCGTTTGAATCTGACGCGCCGGTTCCAGCCGGACTACCAGCAATGTCTGGTCGTCTTGCGGCGCCTGATCTCCCAAAAACCGCCGGATGTCGGCCAGAATCGCCGCGCAGATCGCATTCGGGGACGCATTCCAGTTCTCGCGAATCGCCCTGATCACGCGCTCCTCCCCGAACTCTTCTTCATCGGCACCCTGCGCTTCCAGGATTCCGTCCGAGTACATGACAAGAAGATCGCCCGGCTGTACGCATACTTCGCCCTGCCGGTATGTGGCGAACGGCAATAATCCCAACACAGGTCCGCCTTCGTCCAGCCGCTGGACTTCCAAATTTACCTGATCGCCCCGGCTCACCAGCAGCGGCGGCAAATGGCCGGCATTCACATACCGAAGCCGCGCGGAATGCGGATCGAAATAGCAGGAAAATAGCGACGCGAACCTTTCCTGTGCCGTCTTGGCGCAAAGCAACCGGTTCAGCCGCGAAGAGGATTCCTCGTGCTCGGATGCGGAACCGGTCCATGCGCTGGACCGAACCGCACCATGGATCACGCCCATCAGTAATGCCGCCGGCAGACCCTTTCCCGATACATCGCCCAGCACCAGCGCCGCCCGGTCGCCTTCCACTTCAAACACGTCGTAAAAGTCTCCGCCCACTTGAGAAGCCTGTACGCACTCGGCGGCGAAATCGATCCCTTCCCCCACTGCCCGTCCGGAAGGCAGAAGATCTTTCTGCACGCTGCGGGCAAGGTCCACCTGTTGTTCCAGTTGCTTGCCGCGCATGTAGTGTCCGAAACGCAGTCCGATGATAATCATCGCTGCCAGAAGCGCCAAAGCGGCCAGGCAGCCAACAATCAAATGCTGTCTCAACAACCCGAAGGAAACCGAGACACTATCCAGATATACCGCCATTTCCACCATGGCCGGGCCGGCGGCACGTATCGGCTGCATCGTTACCAGCACACGTCCGGATGCGGTATCGCGAACTTCGGAAAGCGGAGCGTGTTTGTCCAGAGCCTGCAGGATTCTCGCCGCGGAAAACGGAACGCCCGTGGGCGTGCCGCTCACTGCCATCGCAACTCCATTAAAGCCGACCAGGCGTGCCCAACTAATCTGGCGCGGGGCCTCATGGCGCATCTCATCCAGCATCGGGGCCAAGTCTTCCGCCTCCGTTGCCTTCGCGGCGCGGGCGGCTCTCTCCAGCGCGATCGTTTTCCGCTCTGCTTCCCGTTGCGCCTCCTGCCGGATCAAATTTCCAGAAACGTACCGATACGTTTCCACCGTCTCCACCAGCAAGCCCAGTCCCAGCAGCAAACCCAGTGCAATCGACACTCGAAATAAGACGTACTCAGACTTCGCCATATACCAGTAGCGCCGTTGCGGGTTCACTTGTTACACGCATGCCGCAGGTTTGACACTTCTTTACGAACGCCCGTCAGTGTGACTCCCTTTCCCTCCATGCGGCGTAAAAGTTGTTCGCCGTTGCGGTCCGTTCCATGTAGGCGGCTTACATCCAGCCGCAGGGCCGGGCTATCGCTGGTGGGCGCAAGGGTATACCAGCATCGTTCCAATTCACCCACGCCGGCGCCGGTCAGATTTCCTTCCAGCGAGAGCCACTCGCTATCGCGCTTGGAATGCAGGTAGATTCGAAACATTGCCGCTCCTCACCAAGTAAGACGGCGCAAGCGCCCGGGAAGTAGCTGCTGAGATGTAAAACGTTGGTTAAATGTAGTGCTGTTCAGTCAATGATTACGCTCGGGCGGATAGCCGCGTCAAACAAGTGCTTGACGTCGATTTTACGGCGCCGTCTGAAGGCTGCCGCGCATACCATAGTCATATACCAGACTTTTGGCGACGGTGTATCCGTTGGAGCAATGCACCGGGGGTGACTGGGACGAGGCCAATACCGGCAAGAACCGGGAACCGCACAAAGTGCCTTTCGGGGGAAGCCGGGAACATCTTATTCCATCGGCTACTCGTAGTACGGAGCGATGTTCGCCATTAAAAAACTGAGAAGCGATACCAGCCCCTTGGGCAGACGGCCGCTGGCCGGTGGCTGTTTGTAGCCTGCACCATCCGGCGAAAACTGATTCAAGCAATTTCAGCCCGGGACATGAGCAGGAACGAAACGGAGACCTACCAGAGATACGAAGGAAATTCCTGAATTCAAAACTAAAATGACGAGAGGAACTTCCGGGCAATTGCGGACTAGGAGTCTGTCGGAGATAGAATATGCCCTATGTATAATCAATGACTTACGGGGATTTTACAACTGCAGATTGTCTGTAAGTTATTGACTCTAGGTTCACCGAAATCTATCTCCGACAGACTCCTAGACCGAGTGCGTGGATTGGCCATCGGGCAAACCCCGGAAACTCGTTAATCTCAAGCCGTCTCTGAAGACGATATCACTTCGGCTTCCGGTGTCCACGATCCAGGATCTCAAGGTACGGGCGAACCGCCGCGATGTTTCGTATCAGCCTTTCTCAAGGTCTTCCTGGCCGGGCGCTTTGCCCGGGAACGCCAGCGGCGCTCAGGGTAGGCCTTCATCGCCCGCCGGCAGTCACCGGAGAAAGCGGGACACAGCGGAAATACGGGATTGCCGCCGGCGTAACACCGCGCAAATTGGACCCTGCAAGATCCGATGCCGCTTTGCTACAACCGATCGCCGTATTCCTTCAGGGCGACCGCAAGCGAAGCATCCAGCCATTTGCTGAATGCATCGGCGATATTTGCCGCTCCGGTCTGGTGTGTAAATACGAAGGGCTCTACTGAACACACCGAGAACCTCTCGGATATAGATTCGCGGTCGTCGGAATCTTCGTACGATTCCAGCCGGGAAAAAGCCGTGGCTTCCATGATGCCCGTTAGTTCCCGTCCCACGTGATGGAATGAGATCACAAAAACCAGCCTCTCGCGATCTGCTCGGATTGATGCCTTTATGAAATAGTGGTTCTCCGAAAAGTTAGCGAACTTCCCGGCTTCCCTTGCCGAACTTGCCACTTCAAATTTATACCAGTGACCGTTTCCCTGATCGGACCCTCCGTCTCTAACAAACGATTCAGTCCTGCCGGCATCGGCGACAGCCTTTTGGATTTGATCGAAAGAGTTCCGGAGTGATGATTCCGCCTGTTCTCTCAATTGAATGGCGACTTCGTTCACCTGCCTCAACGCGGCGAGCTTTTGCACCCGGCGTTTGCCGAACTTATCCTGAAGCGAACTGATGACTGCGGAGGTTAGACTTTGCTGGTGTGCGATCTCGGCATCGGCATCGACGCTCAGCGCTTGCAGAATAGCGTTGCGTTCCAGACGTGCGAACATATTTGCAAGCGGCGCCAAGTCGCCCAAATCGGCGGCTTCGAGATCGTCGAGATACTCTACTCTCAAATCCCGGTCGATAACCAGAGGCAGAAGATCTGAGCGAAGGAGAATCATGGTAGTCACTGCACGAGAGACCCTCCCATTGCCGTCTTGGTAGGGATGGATCTGCGTAAACCGGTGATGCGCCCATGCCGAAACGATTACAGGATCTTCGTCGCGATACTCGGCGAGACAATCGATAAACTTATCCATCTCGCTTTCGACATGTATTGGCGGACAGTATTCGTGAGTACTCCCTTCCGGGCGCCGGGGGTTATTTGGCTGTTCCTTGTATTTTCCCTTCACCAGGGAGATTTCCATCCGGCTCCCGAACTGGTCCACTGCCGTAATAGTTTCCTGGTGATTCGTGAGTATCGCATGCAACTCATGAATCAACCCTTTGCTGAGCGCCCGGCTCTTGGCGACGCAATCGACAACAAGCTCGATCGCCGCTTCCTGATCCCTTAGCAAGTCGATCAATCGCGAAGGCTCAATGCTTGTGTTGGACCGAGTGATAAGCTCCTCGGCGAAACCATTTGCCACGAGCGCCTCTGTAGTTCCCCGATCTATGTCGTATAGTCGCTCCAGAATGCCAGTCTCGACGCTCAAACGCCGGATTAATCTTTGATTGAAATCCGCGAGTTGAGCTTGGCTGGATTGCTGGATTCTCTTTTTTGAAGCACGCCAGTTTTCGTAGAGCGGGCGCATGCCGGCAAGGTCTATTTGCCTCTCGGAATCTTCCAGAGCTTCAATTGGTCTCCAGATGTAATTTTGCACTCGCCCCTATGGTATCGGAGTCGATAGTTATTCGCTATGGCCCATATCCACCGCGTCGTATAGTCCGCAAGCCGTGGAAGTGATGCCTAGGGAAAGACAAAGTTCCGCAGCTGTAATTGCGCATCTGAAGATCCGGCTTAGTGCCGCTCCGGAAAATGCGGGCCACCCGGACCACCATGGCCGCCCATTCCGCCGCGCCCTCCGCCATACCCGCGATCCATCTTCTGCCGCTGGTCCGCCGTCAGAATGTTGTACACCGCGGCGTCGGCCTTTGCCTTGATGGCTTCCACTTGCCCGAACAGAAATCCAACCGAGGTCGCTAACTGATCGATCTCAGTTGGGGGCGCATTCCGCCGGCTGGCATCGCGTAAAGACCTCCGCGCCTGCAACAGCTTCGTCTCCAGAGCTTCGCTGTTCTGGTCCGACGCCGTAAACAGCGCCAACACCTGCTGCTTCTGCGGATCGGTGAGGCTCAACCTCATGACGAGGAATTGCGTTCTTCGTTCCGCCCAGCTCTGGCCGTCAGGGCCCCGGCCCATCGGCGGCTGGGCGAAGAGGCAACCGGCTGCCAGCAGTACGAATGCGGCGGCACTCCGTAGGATCGGTCTTATCATTTGCCCCTCCTACAGTAATACGACGAACTCCAAACGATTGTAACCGCGCGACGTAAAGCAGCTGCAAAATATCGTTTACACGCCCATTACATGTTGTCCGCTAATCCCGTAAACCGATAGCCCATCCCGATAGACGTCACAATCAGCTTCGGATGCTTCGGATCTTCCTCCAGCTTCTGGCGAAGCCAGCCCACATGGACATCCACCGTGCGGGTGGACGTGGATGCCTTGTAATCCCACACGTCGCGCAGCAGTTCCTCGCGGGTGATCAACGCACCGGTGTGCTCAATGAAGTACTGCAGCAACTGAAATTCGCGCGCCGACAGCGGGACTTTTTGCCCGCCACGGAACACTTCAGCGCGGCGCAGGTCGATGAGGAGATTCCCTATCTGATGGACCGGTTCCGCGCTGACATGAGGGCTAAGAGCGCGCCGCAGCAGCGCTTCCATCCGTGCCAGCAGTTCCGCCAGATCGAATGGCTTTGACAGATAGTCGTCCGCGCCAAGCCGTAGCCCAATCACTTTGTCGTCCGTCTGCGTGCGCGCGGTCAACATCAGAATAGGAGTGGAAATTCCGCGCTGCCGCAGGTCCCGGCAAACATCCAGACCACTTCTCTTCGGCAGCATCACGTCCAGCAGAATCAAGTCGAACGGACCCGCCGACGCCAGCGCGTAGCCGGTATCGCCGTCCGCTGCTACCTGCACTAGATAGCCTTCTCCGCGAAGCCTGTCGCTGAGGGGGAGCGAGAGTGCTTCTTCGTCTTCCACTATGAGGATTCGCTCGTTCATGCCGCTTCGCTCTCCCTGTTCGCCACCGCCAGATGCAGCGTAAATGACGATCCATTACCCGGTTCCGACTCCACTGTCACCCGTCCGCCCATGGCTTCCATCATCTGGCGAACCAGGCTGAGGCCCAGGCCGGTCCCCGGTGTTTGCGCTTCCCGCGCTCTCGCGCCGCGGTAGAAAGGCTCGAATATGTGGTGCCGGTCGCCGCGGTCGATGCCCTCTCCCCGATCCCTTACCGTCAGTTGTACCTCGGTGGACCGGCCGCCCCGCACCGTCTCCCCGTGGATGCCGATCCATGCGCCTGGCTTGCCATACTTCACCGCGTTGCTCAACAAATTACCGATGCACGTTCGCAGCGCCACGGCATCGGCAAGCACTTTTGGAAGATCCGCCGCCAGATGCTCCTCCACCTGAATGCCGGCCGCTTCAATCAGGTGATTCTCATCGGATAAGGCGCGGGCCATCACCTGGGCCAGGTCCACCGGCCGCACGTCCAGCTTGGGCTTTCGCTTCTCGTGCGCGGCAAAGAACAGTACTTCTTCCACCATGGTGCGCAGACGCCGGCCTTGCACTTGCAACAGGGAACCATATTGCCGGATCTGCTGCTCGGAGGTGACCACGCCGCCGGACATGTTTTCGGCCATCATGCAAACCGCTGCCACCGGCGTGCGCAATTCATGAGAGAAGCCCGCGACGAAATCCACCTGCAGACGCGCCAGTTGCTGCGCGCGCTGCGCCGAGATCGCCAGGAAAGCCATACCCGCGCACAACACCAGCAACACACCAAAGCTTACCGCCAGATTGCGCCGCCGCAGCCGCGTGACCGCCGCATCCAGCGATCCCGAGCGGTGCTGCGCGATCAATTGCAGCACGGCAACCTCTCCGGATTCGCGAATGTTCACCGCCGGCAGTTTGCCGTTACCGGCCCCGGCGGGTGCCAAAAGCTCCACTACTTCATCCGCTGCTTCGGCTTTCGGCGGCCCTGCTTCGGGCTGCGAGTCATAGAGCGTTGCCGGATACGGTCCGGCTTTGAGAATGGCGACGCGGTAATCCGGGTCACCCGCGCCGCGGAAGTACCGCTCCACCATTTGAGGCAGGTAGTGTTTTTCAAGGTAGTCGCGGTTCAGCCCAACCAGAACGTATCCCGCCAGGCGATAGCGCAGCGGATCGTTCACATCGGCATCCGGCGCCTCGGAAGCCACCGCGCGAAACAGCAGCGGCATGTTCGGAACCAGGATCCACGGCCGGTGGTGCCACTGGCGCGGCGTAGCCCTGTCGAGATCCTCGGCGTTCGCGCTCAACTCCACGGCGAGGTTCGACCAGGCGGCAGGCCAGGGCACCGGGCTATAGCGTCCTGAACGTACGTCCAGCGTTGCCAATTGCCAGTCGCCGCGCGCATCATCCTGCACCATGTACACGCTGTTCACCAGCTCGCGGGGAATGCCGCTACGGTTCCATTCGCGCGCGTTCTCCAGGAGGACGGACTTGATCTCAGCGCTTGACGCCGCCGTTCTCACTTCGAAAGTACCGGCGATGCGGGCCAGGTCCTGTTGCAATGCCGCTTGAAAGCGTTGTACCGATCCGGCCAGCTCCGCGCGCATGCGTTGCTGTAGAGCCTCGCCCACCTGCGTGCTCCAGCCGTATTGCAGCCAGGCCAACACGCCAAGCGTAAGCAGCATGGCGGTCAGGATCAGCGTCGGCAGCAGGGATTGTTTTAGCCAGAGTGGCATGGGGGCTCGAATGCGAGCTTCGCCGCTATCCTTAGTGTTTCACAGTGATTCCAAGTAGTGCTCTTCCGGCTGTTCGCGCAGCCGGGCCGCCGCCATCTCCGGCGTGATGTCGCGCTGCGGCATGGCCAGAAGTTCATAGCCAACCATGAATTTCTTCACCGTGGCGGAGCGCAGCAGCGGCGGAAGAAAGTGCGCGTGCAGATGCCACTCTTCATGGGCATCGCCGTCCGTTGGCTTTTGGTGAATGCCCATGGAGTACGGCATTGAGGCTTGGAACAGGTTGTCGTACCGTGTGGCCACACGCTTCAAAATGTCAGCCAGCCCGTCGCGCGATGCGTCGTCAAGTTCACTCAATGATCCGGCGTGCCGCTTGGAAATCACCATGATCTCAAATGGCCAGATAGCCCAGAACGGAGTGAGCGCCAGGAACCAATCGTTTTCGCAGACCACCCGTTCTCTTGACTCCAACTCCAGCGCAGTGTAGTCGCAGAGCAGGCACGCGGCGCGATCGTCAAGATATTCACGTTGCGATCGGGTCTCTTTCGCCACCTCGTTCGGCAGCGATTCGTTGGCCCAGATCTGCCCGTGCGGATGCGGGTTACTGGCGCCCATCATCTCGCCGCGGTTCTCAAAGATCTGCACATTTTGGATGAAGGGAAGGCTGCCCAGTTCCTGGTATTGGGCGGCCCAAACGTCGGCCACACGGCGGATCCCGCGCACACCCATACGGCCGAGCGTAAGGCTATGATCGGGCGAGTAGCAGACCACCCGGCTGACGCCGCGCTCCGCTTCGGCGGCCAGAAGGCCCCGGTCGTAGAAAGCGGCGGGCGCTGTGTCCGCCCGCAACGCCGCGAAGTCGTTTTCAAACACAAAAGTTTCGCTGTATGCCGGGTTGTGCGCGCCACCATGCCGCGCATTACCGGGGCATAGGTAGCATGCGGGGTCATACGGGATGCGGACGGGCGCTGTGGTCTTTTCCAGCTGCCCCTGCCAGGGGCGTTGCGTGCGTTGCGGCGATACCAGAACCCATTCGCCTGTCAGTGCGTTATACCGGCGGTGCGGTTGCTCGGTCCAGTTCAAAGTACGCTCCTGTCATCACCGATTGTGCTACAGTGCCTCGTCTTCCGTCCCGTCTGACACGAGCGATCCTCGCGCTTGCCGGAACGTGTGCTTTCGCGGCGACTACGAATCTGCTGAGCCTTCCGGAGAACCACGGGTTGTGCCGGGAAGCGATGGTGCGTGTGGAGCGGATGGGGTGATCCGCAATCTTCCGCGGCATGGTGGTGATGTACACGCCGAATCCAGAGCGCCGGAGGTTGGAAGAAGAACAACAGAAAGCGGCTCGAAAGGGACTATCGGCGCGCGCCCCGCGGCGGACCGCAAGCCACAGGCTGGATAATAGGAACGCCCGGACAATACAGCAAGCCCCTGGAAAAAAAAGGGCGTCCCGATCACTCAGGACGCCCTCTCGCTTGTATTACAAACCACTTCCTTCGCTTAGAACTGGAAGCGAAGCCCCATCTGCAACTGGCGCGGATTCCCAACGGTGCTGGTGATGGAACCCACCTGGGCATTGCCAATATTCTGGTTCGGTAAACCGAATTGCGGATGGTTGAACACGTTAAATGCCTCAGCGCGGAATTCAAAACGCATCTGGTCCTTAATCACAAAATTCTTAAACAGAGACATATCCCAATTGACGCGGCCCGGTCCAAACAGGCTATTGCGGGACGCGTTGCCGTAAGTGTACGGCGCGGGCGTGGCGTAGGCGCTCGGGTCGAACCAGCGCTGTAGCGTCTTCGGATACGTCACTTTACCCACTACGTCCGGCCGGCTCCCGGTGCCGTTGGTGGTTGACGTTTGCAATACCGGCGAGAACGGCTGACCGGTTTGAATGGTAAGAATTCCGTTGGTCTGCCATCCGCCAATTACATAGTCCGCGATTCCACCCTTATTCAGGAAGTCCTTTCCTTTGCCGAAGGGCAGTTCGTATAGATAGCTGGCCGTCAAGCGATGGCGCAGATCGATGATAGAGTTGCCACGCTCGGCCTTCAGGTTGCGGGGATCCTGGGGTTGCGGTCCAGCGGCGCCACCGCCAAACTCGAGAACCACGTTGTCGATTGCGTGCGACCAGGAGTAGCCCACCAGTCCGCTCAGGCCCTTGGCGAATCGCTTGTCGAGAGTTAACTGTCCCGCATAGTAGTCGCTCAATCCGTCCGATACGAAGTAGCTGACTCCGGCCAAATCGGGGAGAGCCGAATAGAACGGGCGGCGGGTATTCAGCGCCGCTGCCGACGGGATCGGCTGATTGGCATCGTACACGTTATACAGATGGCGTCCCAGATTGCCTACCGCGGCAGCCCTGATCACCAGCGCCCACGGGGCAATCTCGTGCTCAACGGTCAAGTTGAACTGATACGCAGCGGACGGACGGAAGTTCGAGGACACCGCATTGTTCGCGCCGAACGGTTTGTTCGCGTCCGCGAAGTTGGGCGGCTGAAGCGGCAGGAATCCGTCACTCACCCGCAAGCCCACATTGATATCTCCCGGGGTGATATTTATCGTCGAACCGAAGGGAATATTGCGGAAAAGCCGCAGGCTGCTTCCCTCGTTCCCCGCTGGATTGTAGAACATCCCAAAGCCGCCGCGAACCACAGTGTGAGTCAATGCCTGGTACGCAAATCCAATGCGCGGTCCAAAGTTCTTGTAGTACGGTTTGATCCCGGCATACTTGTCGACGCCATTCACGCCGGCGATATCGATCTTCGCGGTCGTCACATTGAAATTCGCCCAGCGATTAGCGACTTCACTGAAGGGGCTGTAGTAGTCCCAGCGCAGACCCAGGTTAAGAGTCAGCTTGCGGGTAATCCGCCAGTCGTCGGCAAAGTATAGCCCGACTTCGCTGCCCCGTTCCCCCGGCCAGTTGAAGGTATAGTCGTGGCCGGTCAAGGTTGGGTAGCCCAGCAGGAAGCTGGCCATCGTGTCGCCACCCGGTCCTTGGCGGGAATCGGTGAACGCCGGGGAGAAGTTGAACCGGCCATTGCCCAGATTGGTCTGATAAACGGTGAGTTGACGGCGGCGGAAATCGGCACCCCACTTGAAGGTGTGCTTACCCAGCGTCATGCTCATGTTGTCCACGTACTGGAATCCATTCTCGCGCCGGAAAATGGGCAAAGAGCGTGTTTGGCCAATCCCAAAGTAATTCGAGGGCGAAAAGATTGGAAAGTTTTGCTCGTTCGGAGTTACGTTCGAATTCGCGATTCCGAACTTGTTTCCAAGCCCACCACCCGGTTCATATTGATCCGCAGTATAGTCCGCGCGAAAGCGGCTGTAACCGGCGCGGAACTCATTCACCAGCCTGGGGCTGATGACTCTTACGTAACTCGCCACCGCATGTTGGGCAGGTTGAAACGCAGTGCCGGCGAAGGAACCTTCGTCACCAAGGTTGATCGGCTTTGACAATCCAGGAAGGGTGACCGGCGGCAATGTGCTGGGAACCCGGGTTTCGGTGTTTTGAATGGAGTATCTGGCAAAGAAGCTGTCTTTCGAAGAGGCTTGGTGATCCACTCGAACGTCGCCCTGATTCCAATTCTGATGTTGCACGATATTAGCCAGATAGTTATTCAGCCGGGCGGCGCCGATGGGCGTCGGGTACGCGTTTATCAACAGCGCCGTTTTCGGATCGAAACGGCTCGCCGGAATCTGATTGCCCGGAAACTGCGTACGGATGAAACCGGCGCCGTTCGGATTTGCCCGCGTGGTCAGCGGATCGTAAATCGCCGCCGCTTCGCTGAAGTCGCCTTTCCGCATCAGTAGCGTGGGCACGTTGCCCAGCGCCAGGCTCTGCGAATCCCGCCGATAGCCTTCGTAATCCACAAAGACAAACGTCTTGTCTTTTCCGCTGTAGACTTTCGGTATGACAACCGGTCCGCCGAAAGAGCCTCCAAACTGATTCAGCCGGAACGACGGGAATGCCGAACCTTTAGGGCTGAAGAAATTGCGCGCGTCCATGGCGGAATTGCGCAGGAATTCGAACAAACTGCCATGCAGTTGGTTCGTGCCGGATTTCGTAATCACGTCAACCACCGCGCCCGAGTTGCGGCCGATGTCGGCGCTATACAAGTTTGTTTGAATCTTGAATTCGCGCACGGACTCAACGGCGGGCCGCAGCACAATCGACAGGGTGAGCCGCTCATTGTCATCGATGCCGTCGAAAAGGAAGTTGTTCGAGCCTTCGCGGTTTCCATTCGAAAAGATCTCGGTGCCGGGACGGCGGTCGTCCGGCCGGGTGCCGCTCATGATGGTGTTCGAAGCACCGTATCCCACGCCGGTGACTCCCGGGCTCAGAACCGCCAGTTGAATAAAGTTGCGTCCATTCAGCGGCAGTTGGTTGACAAGCTTTTCGCTTACAACCGTTCCCAGGGAAGACGATTCGGACTGCAGCTGCGGAGCTTGCGCGGTCACCGAAATTTCCTCGGAGACTTGACCAATTTGCAGCGTCAGGTTCAGCTGCGCCTGCTGGTTGATCTGGAGGCTGAGTCCTTTCTGGACCAGCTTCTTAAAACCCGCCGCTTCCACGGTGATCACATAGTCGCCGGGTTGCAGCAGGGGGATGACATAATTTCCAGCGGAGTCGCTTACGGTATCGTGAGCGACATTGGTACCGGCGTTGGTGGCCGTCACTTTGGCGCCGACAAGGGCCGCGCCGGTAGAATCAAGAACCGTGCCGCTCAATTCGGCTGAAGAAACCTGGGCGAGCACAGGGAAACACAGTGCGCTAAGCAGCGCAACGAAAATACAAAATTTCAACATGGAGAACCTCATTTTTAGTAGCGAACTTGACTACTTCGCAAGACCTTACCGTTATTGTAACTCTAGTGAAGCTGCAAGCAGCTTTGGTTTCTTCGCGCGGCGTGGCCGGTTCCAACTTTTTAGGCTGTGAGGGGGCCGGCCCCCAGCTACATTTTCCGAACTAAAAAAGCGCGGTGGGTTGACGCGTCCAGGCCTTGCCTTTCTCTACCGCGATCGCGTCCATATCCTTTAGATAGGCGGCTGCCTGCGTCAGGACGTGATGCAGATCGTTCCCCACGCTGATGAAGGTAAAGCCCTTTTCCAGAAACTCACCCACGCGCGAAGTCCCGAAAAGGAATACACCCAGAATCACTCCGTTCTTCTGCGCTTCCGTCATCAGGCTTTGCGTGGCGGCGTTCAATTCAGGGGATGTATACATGTGCGGGAACTCGTATTTCTCGTACAGCCCCATGGACATGCAGAGGTCGTTCTGTCCCAGAAACAGAAGATCGACACCGGGAACCGCGGCGATCTCCGCGATATTCTCGATGCACGACGCCGTCTCCACCTGCAGCGCAATAATGATGTTGTTGTTCGCATTGCCGGCGTAGCCGAGCAGCCCGGCTTTGTTCATGCTGCGCTGCGGGAAATAGACTGAGCGCGTGCCCGCGGTGGGATAACGGCAGCAACTGATGGCTTCCCGCGCTTCGTGGGCGGTGTTGATGTAGGGCACCAGCACGCCGTCCGCGCCAAGATCGAGAGCCTGCTGAATGCCCGCGCGATCCTGATAGCCCCCCACGCGAACCATCGACTTTGCACCGCCGCTGGCGATGGCGCACAGCATCGCCGAAAGCTTCTCGTGGTCCATTGGTCCATGCTGTGTATCCACCAGCAACCAGTCGTAACCGGTGTGCGCCAACTGCTCGGCGACAGTCGGGCTGTGCGAATTGACGAACAGACCCATCTTTGGCGCACCGTCACGCATCTTCTTCTTAAACTCGGCCCCGGTGAGGGTGGCGTTGGACATGGCAAACTACTCCTTAATGACAATCGGAATCCTTTTGAATATACCCAACCACGCGAGTGGCGTCAAAAGCGGAGAGGTGCGGCAATCGGCTCACGCTAAATAATTAAGACGGCGCTGGCTCAATAGCACGCTGTCCTATCGGCGGGCGACAAAGTCCCTGAACAGAAGCATCGCTACGCGGTCCATCTTCCGGTGCCGGAAATTCGCGCATCCTACAACAGTTGTTTCCAAAAAATCGTTGTGTCGCACCACGTTTCATCGGGATACATTGCATACTTTGGAATGACTCCCGCTCTGGTCCATCCCATGCGGACGTACAACCTCTCGGCGGTATCTCCGCTTACGGTATCCAGCACAAGAAGCGATTTGCCTGCAAGCCGGCTGGCCGCTTCCGCGTGTTCCATGAGCCGGCTTGCGACGCCTTGCCCGCGAGCCGGCCTTACCACGAGTAGCTTGGCGATATCAGCCCGATGGGGTTGGTTTGGGGGCGTGGCGATCAGGATCTGGACCGTCCCTACCAATTTTGAATCGATAAAGGCTGCCAACAAAATACGATCGGCCTTCTGCACTCCATCGAGAACTTTTTCGAAAAAGGATTCAGCTTCAGCCTTCGAGAGTGATGCCATGAAGCTCACGGACGCGCCTCCTGCCACGCAGTCAAGTAGAACTTCGGCAAGCGCGTCCAAGTATTGACGCCCTTCCGCCGCCGTCAACCGCCGAATCTCAACCACGAAAACAGTTTACGATTTCCCGCTACACGGCGCCACGGAAATTGCGCTAGGCCGGCGGCGCACGAACACATTTCCCGATTGTGCAAGGCTGACAGCTTCTCCGGAAGCTGATCATCCGATGCACAACGGCTCTTAACTTCCGTGTGAATTCGCCGCAACACGCCTTTTTCGTGTTCGGGCGTGACGTCCGCGCACGGCCATCCGATCGCTGAAGACCGTTCCCATTCCCGCAATTTCTGCCTCGAACGGCCATTGAAAACCCATATCTCGAGGATCAACACCGCCGTGCCGGCGGCTCACTTCCGATGATGTTCTACCGTTATCCGGCGAAGTGGACACTTTCCGGATGCGCCGTGATTCAGGACTTAGCCGCCAGCGGATTGCAACACAGGTCACTTCGACTGGATGTCGACACACCGCCCGAGTACTTTCCGACGATGTCTACCAGGACCTATTAACTATGGTCTGAATTTACTGCGAGGTTGGCAGGTTAACCTTTAAGGACCTGTGCTTGAATTCCAGGAAGACAATCCTATCGGAAAAGAGCATATGGTGCTCGCGCCTCGCAGGAAAGAATCCGTGGCTAAGAAATGC
>JANXXV010000789.1 GCA_025350445.1 Bryobacteraceae bacterium
CTACGTGGAGCAATGCCGGATAGTCGCCGATCTGGTGAAGGAACAAATCCTTCCGTTGGATGACAACGGGAAGTTAATGAAGAAGTGGGCGGGAGAAAAAGACACCGCGCCCCCAATCTTTAAGGTGATCCAAAATACGCAGTCCCCGGAAGACGCATTTGTTCGCTGGCGCGTTGAGGAAATGGGAAATCCTATCTCCGCTACCTGGGACGACCCCGAGCTGATCTCGGCCTGGATTTCGTTTTATCAGCAGATTCAAACCAAGCGTGGTTACTGCATGGTGACGGGGGATCAAACATCGTTAGCCGTGCAACACCCCGCCAAACTGCGGCACGGAGGCGATAAAGCAAAGCTCATCTCCTCGAACGATACAAGCGGCTTTACATTTAGAGGCAAATTTCTGGAAGCGGACGAAGCCGCGACGGTCGGTTTCGATGTAACGCAGAAGGCACATAATGCGTTGCGCTGGCTGATCAAAAATCAGTCACGCCGAAACGGAGATCCCGTTATCGTAAGCTGGGCCGTTTCCGGCAAGCCCGTGCCGCCGCTCGTCGATAGTACGCTCGAACTGTTCGGCCACACCCCTGCCGATTCAACGCTTGCGGATACGGCGCAGGCGTTCAGCCATCGCCTGGCTCTTGCAATCGCGGGCTACAGGGCGAATCTGCAAGCGACGGAATCCATCGTCGTAATTGGGTTGGACGCCGCTACTCCCGGCCGCATGGGGATCACTTTCTACCGGGAGTTGAAAGGATCCGAATTTCTGGAACGGGTTGAATCGTGGCACCGAAGGTACGCCTGGTTGCAGAACCTCGGGAAGCACTCCAAGTTCATAGGGGCTCCAGCCCCTCGTGATGTCGCGGAGGCGGCTTACGGTACACGCTTGGATGAAAAATTGCGGAAGGCGACGGTTGAGCGGCTTTTGCCGTGCATCGTTGACGGATTGCCTCTGCCGACCGACATGGTTGTGTCGACAACCCGGCGGGCCACCAACCGGATCGGCATGGATAACTGGGAGTGGGAAAAATGTTTGGGTATCGCCTGCTCGCTATTCAAGGGACTTCACATTGAGAGGAAATACGAAATGGCACTTGAGCAAGATCGAATAACACGGGACTACCTGTATGGCCGCCTGCTAGCTATCGCAGACAACATCGAGAGCTACGCCTTGTCCATTGCAGGGGAGAAACGGGATACCACCGCCGCGCGGCTGATGCAGCGCTTTGCGGATCGACCGGCTTCCACTTGGCGGATCATCGAGGTAGCGTTGCGTCCATACATGGCTCGCCTACGGGCTGGAGAGAGAACGGCCGGATTCCTGGTTAAGCGAAACCGGCTCCTCGACGAAGTAGTCGACTCTTTCAAAAGCGACGATTTTACGAACGACAGCAGATTAACAGGTGAATTCCTGCTCGGGTATCACTGTCAGAGACAGGCATTCCGGCCCGTCGCCGACACCGCATCCCAAGAAGAGATTGCCGGCACCGAAACAGAAGACCAAGGAAAATCATAATGAGCACTTTACAACATAAGATCGACTTCGCCCTCGTCCTGCGCGTCAAGAACGCCAATCCGAACGGTGATCCCCTTAACGGAAACCGCCCACGAACGGACTATGAAGGCTTGGGCGAAATCACCGATGTGTGTATCAAGCGCAAATTGCGCGACCGCCTGCAGGAATCCGGGCAGGCTATTTTCGTGCAGTCGGATGATCGAAAGATCGACGGCGAGCCGAGTCTTCGTGCTCGCGCTGAATCCGATTCGAATGGCCTCGGTAAGAAGGCATTCGGCAAGACGGCGAAAAAGGAAGAAACCGCCAAGGCGGCGTGTGAGAAATGGTTCGATGTCCGAACCTTCGGCCAGGTGTTTGCGTTCGCCAAAGATGGAGATGCGAGCGGTGTTTCGATTCCAGTCCGCGGCCCCGTTACCATACAGTCGGCATTCAGCAAGCAGCCAGTCAGCGTCACCAGTACGCAAATTACAAAGAGCGTTAGCGGGGAAGGGGACGGTTCGAAACGCGGCTCCGACACGATGGGAATGAAGCACCGCGTCGACGCCGGCGTTTACGAGTGCTACGGGAGCATCAATCCTCAACTCGCCGAACGGACGGGCTTCAGCGACGCCGACGCGGAGGTCATTAAGCGGATACTGCCGAAGCTGTTTGAAAACGATGCTTCTTCCGCTCGCCCGGATGGCAGCATGGAAGTGTTGAAAGTGATCTGGTGGAAGCACAGCAGCAGGGCTGGCCAGTACTCTTCCGCGAAGGTGCATCGTTCACTGACAGTAAACACGGATGGAAGCATTAAACTAGCCGAACTGGACGGTTTAGCGCCCGAAGTAATCGAAGGCTTCTGAGTTTCAATGTACGGCGAAGCCGATCTGCTGCCACTCTCGGGCCTACAGCACCTCGCGTTCTGCGAGCGGCAATGGGCCCTGATCCACATCGAGCAACAGTGGGAGGAGAACCGCTTCACCGCCGCCGGCCGCGTTCTCCACGAAACCGTGGATGAAGGGCCCGACGAATCGCGGCGGGGCGTCCGCATCGTCCGTTCTCTCCCTCTTCGTTCTCTCCGCCTCGGTCTTACCGGCAAGGCCGACGTCGTGGAGTTCCCCCTGAAAGGCCATGGCTCTCCTCTGCCAGTCGAGTATAAGCGCGGCAAGCCGAAGTCGAACCTCTGCGACGAAATCCAGTTGTGTGCTCAGGCGCTTTGCCTCGAAGAGATGCTCGGCACCGCCATACTCACCGGCGCCCTTTATTACGGCAGACCGCGCCGCCGCACTCCAGTCGAATTCACCCCTGAACTGCGCGCCGAAACGGAGCGCCTCTCCCGCCGCATGCAGTTGCTATACGCCGCCGGGCTTACACCTTCCGCCCGTTACGAAAAGAAGAAGTGCGACAACTGTTCTCTGCTCGAAGTGTGTCGGCCCAAACAACTGGGCCGCCCGAATCGCGCATCCAGTTACTTGCGGCAGGCAATTACCGCAAATCTGGAGGATGTGTCCGGTTAGTATGAAAAAGCTCCTGAACACTCTTTTTATCACCACGCAGGGAAGTTACGTTTCCCGTGAGGGCGAGACCATCCTCATTAACAAGGACCACGAAACACTTCTCCGCCTACCGATTCACACACTCAATGGCATCGTCTGTTTCGGCCGGGTTTCCATGTCCTCGCCGTTGATGGGTTTTTGCGGCGAGCGCCAGGTCCAGATCAGCTTCCTATCGGAACATGGCGAATTCTACGCTCGTGTTCAAGGGCCAGTGGCTGGCAACGTCCTGCTCCGCCGGCAGCAATATCGGGTTGCCGACAATCCCATTCAGTCCACGCTCGCCACCACGGCATTCGTATCCGCCAAGATCGCGAACTGCCGCACCGTCCTGCTTCGAGCAATGCGCGACAATCCCGAGATCCGTACAATTGTGCAGCCCGCTGTCGCCTCCCTTGCCGTTTCCCTGGAAGCCATCGTCGCGCGTCAGAATACCAACGCCCTGACGGTTGATTCGCTGCGCGGCATGGAGGGCGATTGCGCCCGAACCTACTTCGGAATCTTCGACCATCTCATCCTCGCTAATAAAAAGGATTTTGAATTTCGAGGCCGGTCCAGGCGGCCACCGCTGGACCGTGTCAACGCCTTACTGTCGTTCGTTTACACGTTATTAGTCCACGACGTCACTGGAGCGCTGGAAGCCGTTGGCCTCGACCCTTGCGTGGGATTTCTGCATGCGGACCGCCCCGGCCGTCCGAGTCTGGCGCTGGATTTGATGGAGGAACTGCGGCCGATCCTGGCCGACCGGCTCGTCTTGAGCCTGATTAACCGGCAGCAGGTTACCGGAAAGAACTTTGTAGTCCATGAAAATGGGGCAGTCCTGCTGGACGATACGGGCCGCCGCGAAGTTTTGCAATCCTGGCAGAAACGGAAGCAGGAGGAGGTGTTGCACCCGTTCGTGGAGGAGACTGCCGCTCTTGGACTCTTTCCTCATTTGCAGGCGCTTCTCTTGGCCCGCTGGCTGCGGGGCGATCTCGACGCGTATCCGGCGCTGATATGGAGATGAAATGTTGATTCTGGTGACGTACGACGTTTCGACGGAGGGCGAGTCGGGAAAGCGAAGGCTGCGCCGTGTTGCCAAGACTTGCGAGAACCATGGACAACGTGTACAGAAATCGGTTTTCGAATGCTCGCTGGACGCAGCCCAGTTCGTCCTATTTCGCGCGAAGCTCGAAAAGGAAATAGATCCGGCGAACGACAGTCTGCGGTTTTACTTTCTTGGGAACAACTGGCAACGTCGCGTCGAGCACGTTGGAGCGAATCCGTCATATGATCCCGAGGGTTTCCTCGAAGTATGAACGCTCCGCGAACCCCAAGTGACCGCGTCTAGCCGGGCAGATTCGCGCTTCCGCGTAGTCTCTTAGTTTCACATCGTTAGTCGCTTTGTGATATTTCGGCAACGACTTGACAGAACTGAATTCCCATCTTCGCGCATACTTCGCGCTATCTTGTTCATAGCGGACAGCTAGTAACGTCTGCGGTCGCGCCCCGTGCGGGGCGCGTGGAT
>JANXXV010000799.1 GCA_025350445.1 Bryobacteraceae bacterium
GCGTTCAGCAGATTAAAAAGAACGGCGTAGATCATCTGTTCGGTAACCGGTTGTTTTCCCGGCAGCCGGAACGTCGCCGGTAGTTCCTTGGTGATCTGGAGGCGGATCGAGTTGGGTAGCATGTACCCGGACCGGTCTTTCAGATTTGCCACCGCAATCGGCGTCTGCAAGACGGCTCCGCTGTGCCCGTCCACGTAAAATTGGCAGCGTGAAAACCATCCCAGGTTACCCGGATCGGCCGCGTCGAACAACAGTAGCGGAGCTTGACGGCCGGGAGCCGACAGATCGATCGTCAGACTCCGGGCGCCATCGTCTATTTTGAATTCGAACCCGGCTTGCTTGGCGATATTGCTGATGAAATCGAGATCGAGTTCCAGCAGCAATAGCTTGTGTGTACCGGCTTGCAATACCTGCATCTATCGTTATTCTAACGCGGTCGAATAGGCTTGCAGCGTCCGCTGGTCGAAAATCACAAACAAAGCCAACGGAATGCATGTAGTTTTCACCGCATCCACCGCGATTCGCGCTGCTTCCTCGAGGGGATATCCATATGCTCCGGTGCTTATGGAGGGAAAGCTGATCGATATCACCCCGCGTTCCTCACCCAGGCGCAAACAGCTTCGATAGGCGCGGGCGAGCAACTCGGCCTCTCCGTTGCGGCCACCCGCGTAGACCGGTCCCACCGCGTGGAATACGTACTTCGCAGGCAGCAACCCGGCTCCGGTAACCACCGCGCTGCCGGTGGGGCAGCCGTCATATGCGCGAAGTTCCCGCATGATGGACGGTCCGCCTGCGCGGTGAATGGCGCCATCCACACCGCCGCCGCCGCGCAGGGCGCTATTGGCGGCATTCACCATCGCCTCCACCGGGATCTTTGTGATGTCGCCCAGCCGGATTTCAATTGCCATGTGGATATAGTAAAGGAGAATGCCGCCCGCCGACGTACTGGTTTTGTTCGACATTGATGGCACTTTGATCCGCAAAGCCGGCCCGCATCACCGCGAGGCCCTGGTGGCCGCCGTGCGGCGAGCCACTGGAATCGAAACCAACAACGATCGGATTCCAACACAGGGAATGCTGGACCGCGACATTTTGACCGTGATGCTGCGAAACGCCGGCGCCAGCCGCGCTGTGATTCGCGAAAAGATGCCGGAAATCGTCAGGCACGCCCAGAACATTTATGTGCGGTCTTGTCCAAACCTGGAAGACAAGGTTTGTCCCGGAGTTCGAACGCTGCTTCGGCGGCTGAGCCGCCGTGCCGTTCCAACAGGATTGGTGACTGGAAATCTGACGCGTATCGGATGGAAAAAGATGGAGCATGCGGGTCTGAAGGAATTTTTTCAATTTGGCGCCTTCGCCGAAATGGCCTCCAGCCGCGCGGGCCTGGTTCGCATCGCGCTGCAACATGCGCGGCGCGAAAAGCTCATCCATCGCGGGACCTGCGTATCGCTCATCGGCGACCATCCGAACGACGTGCAAGCGGCGAAGCAAAACGGGGTGCGGTCTATCGCCGTCGCCACCGGCGTGGCGCCTGCGGAAGAACTTGCAGCCTGTACGCCAGACCTACTTTTGCAGGACCTTCGTTCCGTGAAACTCTCCATGCTTTGGTACTAGAACTATGGCAGAATAGTTGCATCATGAATGTTACTTAATTCATGACATTCAGCGAAGGACCCTGAACCAACGGTTTGCGCTGAAAAGGATTTAAACAGATGCAACCAACCGCGCAAAAAATACATACCTCCGTTCCCTACCATGAAAAATTTTCACTGCTCGTCGTTAGTCCTCACAAGGACGACCGCTCCGCAGTCAGTCAGATCCTCCAAAACCCTTGCTGGCGAATCGAAAACGCAGCGAGCCTGGAAGATGCCGGCAAACGCCTTAAGCAGAAAGTTGTATCCGTTATTCTCTGCGAGAGGGATCTTCCAGATGGATGCTGGAAGGATTTATTACCCAGTGTGCGCGAGTTACCGGTGGTTCCGTCTGTTGTGGTGATATCGCGTCACGCCAATGACGATCTTTGGGCCGACGTGCTCAGCAGCGGCGGATACGATGTGCTGGCAAAGCCATTCGATCGCAGGGAACTGGTTAGGGTCGTCGGGATGGCCTGGCGCCAGACCTACACGAAGAATTCCGCGGCGCGCAAGGTGTCCGGAGCTGGATTCGCCCAGGCGGCCGCCAGTTGATCCGGGTCCAGTTTTCAAGAAGCAGCTAGACCGGCCAAGTTATCCGCTTGCATCGGCGGCCAATGATCTTAGCTGCCGATGCACCTCGATTGTGGGGTGAAACGCGGGATTCGAACTGTCTAGCGAATTAGTGGACGATACACTAGAATGTTAAAGAATACAACCGCCTGCCGTTTTCGTAATCTAAAACGATACGGCAACCATGACCAGTCCCGCTCTGTACTCTGAACTGCCGAGTGATCGCCAGCTGATTGATAATCAGCTTTGCACGATGCTTAAGCAGAGCGCATCCGATGGCGGTCCGGTAGCCGAAGCGATGCGCTATGCGGTGCTGGGCTCGGGGCAGCGTATCAGGCCTCTGTTGGCGATTCGGACCGGACGACTGATGGGCGGCGGCCTAAAACGGTGTGCCAACCTGCGGGCAGGTGCGAGTGTGGAATTGCTGCACTGTGCTTCGCTGATTGTTGACGATCTGCCCTGCATGGACAATGAACAAGTGCGCCGGGACCGCCCGACTGTTCATGTCCGATTCGGTGAGGCGACGGCGATTCTGGCAGCGTTCGGCCTGGTTGCGCTGGCTGCCCGGTCGTTAACCGAAATTGACGGGACAGGCGCTGAGCGTGCCAGTTACATTGAGTTCCAAACACACTTATTGAAGGTGCTTGATGTGGGCGGCCTTATCACCGGGCAGTCTCTCGATCTGGCGCTTTGCGGCAGCGAGCGGGAACGAAGCCGCGCGTTGATGACGGAATTAAAGACGGCGCCGCTGTTCGTCCTTTCGATTCGCGCAGGACTACTGCTTTCCGGTTTCTCCGCCCGTGAAGAGGAAGCTCTGCTTGCATTTGGACGGCGCTTTGGGATCGCCTATCAGATGGCGGACGATCTTCTGGACGGAGAGCAGTGCGACGCGGAACCGGTGGTCGCGCAATTGGAATCGGCACGGTGTTGTCTGCGCCAGTTCGGAAGCCGCAGCCATGGGCTGGAGGAGTTAGTCGATTATCTGCATGACAGGACCTGCCAAGACAATCGTAGTCATCGGTAGTGGTTTTGGCGGCCTTGCCGGGGCGATTCGCCTTCAGGCCCGCGGTTACCGCGTTGTGCTACTGGAGGCGCGCGACAAGCCGGGAGGCAGGGCCTACGTTTACCAACAGGACGGCTTCACTTTCGACGCCGGACCGACGGTGATCACGGCTCCGTTTCTGATCGATGAGCTGTTCAGCGCGGGCGGAGAAGCCACGGCCGATCACTTGAAGATCGTCCCGGTGGATCCCTTCTACCGCATTGAGTTTCACGACGGCCGGTGGTTCCAATACAACGGAGACGCGGCTGAGACCGAGCGCCGGATCGAAGCCTTCGCGCCTGGGGAAGTGCCGGGTTACCGCAACATGCTCAAGCACGCGGAGGCCATTTTTCAGAAGGGCTTTGTCGAACTTGCCGACCGGCCGTTTTTGGCGTTCACCGACATGATTAAGGTGGCTCCGGATCTCATCAAGCTGCAATCCTACCGTACGGTGTATGGCTTCGTGGCGAAGTACATCAAAGATCCCTTCCTGCGAAGGGTGTTCAGCTTCCATCCTTTATTGGTTGGCGGAAATCCGTTTCAGACGACGTCGATTTACGCGTTGATCCATCATCTGGAGCGGCAATGGGGCGTGCATTACGTGCTGGGTGGAACCGGAGCACTGGTGCGGGAACTGGCGGCGCTATTTGAGCGGCTGGGCGGGACCATACGGCTTTCCACGCCGGTCCACCAGATCCATACGTGCGGCGGGAGAGTGTGTGGCGTGGAAACTTCCAGCGGTGAATTGATCCCGGTGGATGCAGTGGTGAGCAATGCCGATATCGCGAATACCTATCGAAAGCTTCTGCCCGGTGCGGTGCGGCGCAAGAACACCGACGCGCACCTGGAATCGCTGCGCTACAGCATGTCGTTGTTCGTCCTCTATTTCGGGACGTCTAAACAATATCCGGACGTTCAGCACCACACGATTATTCTTGGCGAGCGCTACCGCGAACTGCTGGACGACATTTTCAATAAGAAGGTGCTGGGGGAAGACTTCTCGCTGTATCTGCACCGGCCCTCGCGGACCGATCCGTCCATGGCGCCGCCCGGCTGCGATTGCTTCTATGCTTTGATTCCGGTTCCGAACCAGCAGAGCGGTATCGATTGGACCGTACAGGCCAGTCCGTTTCGCGACCGGATCATGAAATTTCTGGAAGACCGGTATCTGCCGGGGCTTTCGAGTCATCTGCTAACCGAGCGCCTGTTCACTCCGCTCGATTTTGAGACTACACTGAATAGCTATGCGGGCGCGGGTTTTTCATTCGAGCCGGTGTTGCGCCAATCGGCCTGGTTCCGACCGCACAACCTCTCCGAGGATTTCGATAATCTATACTTTGTGGGAGCGGGTACGCATCCCGGCGCCGGGGTTCCAGGCGTGCTTTCCTCAGCCAAGATTGCGGAGAATCTGATTTGCGAACGACTCCCGCTGTAGAAGATCTCGCGAAACTGTACTCCGAGGCCGCAGTGGTAACGGCGAACGGATCGAAGAGCTTCTTTTTTGCGGCGCGCTGGTTCCCGCCGGATTTGGCCCGTGCCGCGCACGCTGTGTATTGGTTTTGCCGCTACACCGACGATCTGGTGGATGAATGCGCGGACGTGGAACAGGGCAGGGAAGACCTGGAGCGGTGGGCAGTGATGTTGCATGCTGCCCTTGCCGGCGAGCGTCCTTCGCATCCGGTGTTACTTGTATTTATGGACACCTTGCGGCGCTATTCGATTCCGAGCGGGTATCCGCTGGATCTGATCGAAGGCATGCGCATGGATCTGGATGGCGCGCGATATGCCACCTTCGCCGATTTGCGGCAGTTCTGTTATCGGGTGGCGTCGGTGGTGGGGCTGATGATGTCGCACATTATCGGCTTCCGCGAACCGGCGCTTACGTATGCGATTGACCTTGGGATTGCTATGCAGCTCACCAACATCCTGAGCGATGTAGGGGAAGACCTGGAACGCGGCCGGATCTATCTGCCGGCCGATGAGATGGAGCGGTTCGGCTACTCCGAATACGACCTGCGGCGGCGCGTGCGCAACGATTCCTTTCGCGAACTGATGCGGTTTGAGGCGGCTCGGGCCCGTGCCTACTACGCGCAGGCGGAGCCGGGGATCGCGCTGCTCGATTCACGCGGGCGCTTCGCGGTGAAGGTTGCCTCGGATGTGTACCGCCAGATTCTGTCGCGCATCGAAGCGTCCGACTACAACGTGTTCCATCAGCGCGCGGTGGTTTCTCCAGTGCGGAAGTATTGGATTACGGCGCGCTCGATGGCGATTCCGATTGCGCGCCATCTGTGGAGGGCGTAGATAAGTTGCGCTTGCGCTCCTCGATGGCGACGCTTACCGGGCTCGCCTTTCATTACGCCGGCTCGTATTTGTTTGGCCTGGCGTTGTGGACCGACACGATTGCCGAGTGGATCATGGCGCGCACCCCGTCGCGCTGGGCTGTTTCTCTACTGGAGACTTTCGGTGTCTGGGCGAAGCCGCTTGCCGCCACGGGGGGATTGGCCACGCTGGGATTCGCGGTGCTATTGGTGGCGATGCTGGGCCGCCGGTGGATGTGGCCGGGGGCTTTGGTTGCCGGTTTGGCGTTGGCGGGTATATTCGGCTACTGGTCTATTCCGGGGCAGTTGTTGTTCTGGCTTCCGGCGATGGCCGTGCTGCTTTTACCGCTCCCTGACGGTCGCGGCTCGGACGGCTTACTGAGCCGCGACCGTCAGGAAGCGGTGGGCCCGCCTGTGGCGGGATATGACAGTGATGTGGACGCGCAAGTTGCTGACTCCAGGCGCGACCACTCGGGAGCGGTTGCCGGTTTTAGCCGCCGTGAGGCGTTTGCGATGGCGGGTGGCACGGTAGCCGTGGCCGTCGAGAGCTACCTGCGGAACAAGTCGCTGGCGGCACGCGCGGTGGAGCCAACGGCACTTGCGCCGTTCGCTCCAAGCCTCAACCGCGACACCTTCGGTGACGGTTTGGTGCGAAAGCGCATTACTCCGGTAAGTGAATTTTACGGCATGAGCAAGAACACGGTGGACCCCGTGATAGATCCGGCAACCTGGCGGCTGAAGATCACGCACGATGGCGGGCCTGTCCGTGAATTTACTTACGCCGAACTGCTTTCCCTGCCGCGGACAGGCAGGTTCGTCACGCTGCGCTGCATCAGCAACACGCTGAAATCTGATCTAATGGGAACCGCCCACTGGAATGGAATCTATCTCTCTCAACTGCTGGACCGGCGGCAGCTTGCCGCTACGATTGTGGAGCTGGCTGTGATCGGAGCGGATGGCCACGGAGACAGTTTTTCACTGGACTATGCGTTCTCAAATGAGACGCTTTTTGCCATCGGCATGAACGGAGAAACGCTGAACCGGACTCACGGATTCCCGATACGGCTGCTGACGCCGCGCTACTACGGGCTGAAGAATGTGAAATGGATATCGGAACTGGCTTTTGATTCGAAGCCCTATAGCGGAACATGGCCCAGGCTGGGCTACACCAAGGAGCCGGTGATCCACACCGCGTCGCACATCGATCGGGTGGAACGGCTGCCGGGGCGAATTCGCTGCGGGGGGGCCTCGTTCGCAGGCAGCCGCGGCATTCGCGCGGTGCGGGTTCGTGCCGATCAGGGGCCCTGGGTGGACGCCACGCTCGAACCGGCACTTTCGGAATACACGCTTACGCGTTGGGTAGCGGAGATTCCGGTTAGCGCGGCGGGCGTGATTGAAGCGCGCGCCCAGGACGGACTTGGCGCGTGGCAATCGAGTGCGGAGACGCCGCTGTTTCCGAACGGCGTAGATGGGCCGAGCCTGCGGAGCGTCTCCTTTTGACCGTCTGGCTGGTGATCGGCGTTACTGCTGGAATCTTCTTCTTTCTGATGAAATCGCGCCGGAATTATCTGGCTCTGCCGGAGCTTCCATCGTGTGCCGGGCCTATGCCGCAGGACGTCACGGTTATTATTCCGGCGCGTAATGAAGAGAAAAATATCGAAAGGGTGGTAAAGAGTTTTCCGGGAATTCCGGTGATTGTGGTGGACGACGATTCCAGTGACCGGACCGCGGAGATCGCCCTTGCCGCCGGTGCGAAGGTGATCAAGGCGCCGCCGCTTTCCAAAGGCGCCGCAGGCAAGCCGAACGCATGCCAGGCGGGCGCGAACGCCTGCGAATCGGACTACATCCTGTTTGTCGACGCCGACACTTACTACAAGCCGGATTTCCTGCCTTCGTTGATGGCCTACACACGGGGCGAGTCGCTCGACATGGTTACCGCGTTTCTGAAACAGGATTGCGTGACGTGGTCTGAAAAGCTGGTGCTGCCCTATGCCTTCGCGCTTTATTTCTGCGGCGTGAATGCGCGGAACGTGAATTCGAAGAAGTCGTTCGACGCGCTGGCGAATGGCCAATGCCTCCTGTTCCGGCGAAGCATCTACAACTTTATTGGCGGGCATGGCGCGGTGGCGGCAAGCATCATTGAAGACGTGATGCTTGCATTCATCGCCAAGCGCCACCGGATCAAGTTGCGGGTTTTACGCTCGGAAAAGCTTGG